>JAGBOM010000243.1 GCA_017633865.1 Opitutales bacterium | reverse complement strand
ACGAGCCCTCGCGCGTTCCGCTAATCGCCGCGAAAGCCGCGGAGCTGTTCGGCGTATCGCTCGGGGAAATCGCCCGCATAAGCCGAAAAAACTCCGACGAATTTTTCGAGCCGCAAAAAAGCTTCGCCTAAAAAGAACCTCTTAAAAAAATATACCTACATGATAAAAATATCCGCCGCCATCGACTACTCCGCGCCCCTCGAGCTCGAGGAATACTTCTGCGAGCGCGAGCTGATAAACTGGGGCACCGACAAAAAAAACGACTCCTCCAAGCCCGTGCTCTTCGGCTATTTTGAAAACTTTTTAGAGGCGCAAAACGCCTACATCGAGCTGCGCAAAGACTTCCCCTCCCTCCCCGAAAAATTCGAGGCCGAGGAAATCTTCCAGCAGGACTGGCAAAACGAGTACAAAAAATACCTCAAGCCCTGGAGCTTCCGAAACCTCCATTGGATACCCGTTTGGGAGCGCGGCAAACGCGAAATTAAAAAGGGCGAATGCGCGTTTTATTTCGACGCGGGGCTCGCCTTCGGCACGGGCGACCACCCCACCACGCGCCTCTGCGCCGTAAGGATTCTCGACTACATCGCTGAAAGCGGCGATGTTTCCGGCAAATTTTTAATAGACGCGGGCTGCGGCAGCGGGATTCTTTCAATCAGCGCCAAAATGCTCGGCTTCGGCGAAGTGTACGGCTTCGACAAAGACCCAGAGGCCGTCCGCATAAGCCTCGAAAACCTCGCAATAAACGGCCTTAAAGATGGGGACGTAAAGTTCGAGGAGGCGGGAATCGCCGAGGGGCTAAGCGGCAAGAAGTGCGACATTCTAATCGCGAACATTCAGGCGGACATACTGTGCCTCTACGCAAAGGAGCTCGTCGCGGGCGTGAAAAGCGGGGGCCGACTCGTTTTAAGCGGCATTCTCGCCTCCGAAAACGCGGATGTAAAAAAACGCTTCCTCGCGGAGGCGGCGGGCAGAGCCGCAAAGTGCGAAAGCGCCGTCATGGGCGAATGGTCGGACATTTTAATAGTCATGAAATAACGCCGTGGCGTTTTCGGAAACAGTAGAGCTTCTAAGCCCCGCAAAAGACCTTCCCACCGCTAAGGCCGCGATTCTCGCGGGGGCGGACGCGGTCTACATGGGCCCGCCGCGCTTCGGGGCGCGGGCCTCCGCCGCAAACTCGCTCGATGATTTTTCGCGCGCGGCAAGCTTCGCCCACCTCTACGGCGCAAAGCTTTACGCGACCCTTAACACGATTTTAACCGACGCCGAGCTCGACGAGGCCGAGCGCCTCGCCTACGCCCTTTACGAGGCGGGGGCCGACGCCCTTATAATTCAGGACATGGGGCTTTTGGCCCGCCCCCTGCCCCCGATAGAAATCCACGCAAGCACGCAGTGCGACGTCCGCACACCGCAGAAGGCGAAGTTTTTGGAAAGCTGTGGATTCTCGACGATAGTTCTGGCGCGCGAGCTTGCCCTTGCCGAAATTTCGGAAATCGCGAAATCCGTCGAATGCCGCATAGAGTGCTTCGCGCACGGGGCGCTCTGCGTTTCATACAGCGGCGGGTGCTACCTTAGCGCGGCGGTCGGCTCAAGAAGCGGCAACCGCGGCCAATGCGCCCAGCCCTGCAGAATGAAATATTCGCTTTTGGATTCCCTCGGCAAACGCGCGGCGGCAGACGCACACTTCCTATCTCTAAAAGACTTTAACGCAAGCTCCAAAATCGGCGAAATGCTTGGCGCGGGCGCGCGCTCGTTTAAAATCGAAGGCAGGCTAAAAGAGGCGGGCTACGTAAAAAACGCCACGGCCTATTACCGAAAAATACTCGACGCCGAAATCGAAAAGCGCGGGCTAAGGCGCGCGTCGCTCGGCTCGTCGAAAAATTTCTTCGAGCCGAATATAGAAAAATCCTTCAACCGCGGCTTTTGCGAATATTTTTTAAACGGCGAAAGCCCCGAAAACATCGCCTCGCTTGACACCCCGAAATCGAAGGGCGAATACCTCGGCAGGGCAAGCGGCGAGCTGCGCTTCGGCTTTTCGGGGGATTTCGGGGGCGTTTCAAACGGCGACGGCCTTCTAATTAAAAACCCCGACGGCGAAATATTCGGAGCGTCCGTTCAGACCTCGGAAAACGGCAAAATAACGCTGCCCAAAACCGCGCCCAAAGTTAGGGCGGGCGCGCAAATCTGGCGCAACAAAAACGTGAAGTTTGAAAAATCCCTTTCCGCGCGGGATTCCGAGCGCAAAATTCCGATACGCATAAAAATTTCCGAAAGCGAAAGCGCCTACGTTTTCAGATTCGAGGAGCCGTCAACCCGCCTTTTCGCCGAGGGGCAAATCGACAAGTCTCGCGCCCCCGCCGCCCTAAACCCGGAAGCCTCGCGCCTCGCGCTTTTGTCTAACATATCGAAGCTCGGGCAATGCCCGTTCGAGGCCGCCGACATTTCATGCAGCGTAAAATCCGCGCCTTTTTTAAAGCCCGCGCAAATAAATTCTACCCGCAGAGGCCTCGCGCAAAAGCTGGAAAGTCTTTTGGCCTCGCATTTCGACTCCGCGCGGATTTTAAAGGCTCCGCGCAAAACCTTCGACCCTCCGCAATCCGCGAAGGATTCCGTCTTTACGGACTTCCGCGCAAACGTAATGAACGAGGCGGCGAAATCTTTTTACGAGTCAAAGGGGGTTAAAATCGCCGAGCCCGCGCTTGAATCGGGGCTTATAAGCGCGGAGGGGCGCCCCGTAATGCGGACGAGGCACTGCGTTTTAAGGGAGCTTGGCATGTGCAAAAAAAAGGGCTTGTTCCCGAAAGGCCTGCGCGAGCCCCTTTATCTGGAAAGCGCCGAGGCGAGGCTTAGGCTGAATTTCCGCTGCGGCGAATCCTGCGGAATGTCCGTATATCTCGACAAAAAATTTTAGAGGCTTTGCCCGCCTTTTTCGCCGCGAATAATCCCGCGCGAAATCTCCGCTATTTTGCGGGATTTTTTAAGCTCCGCGGCGAACTCCGCGCGGGCGGCCATGAATTTTTTTTCGTCGCCGCCGAGCGCCGCCTCGAGGGTTTCGCCCAAAGATATGAGCGTGTTTACGTAGGCGGGGTTTATGCGCGGGAGGCTGTACTTTATCTCGTTTATTCGGCTTTTGATTTCGCCGTCGAACTCTTTTGCCCGCGGGAAAATTTCGGAAGCCATTACGGCTTGTATGGGAACGCCCGTTCCGCCCTTTAAAAGCTGCGCCATGCGCAAAACCTCCGCGTCGCTTTCGGCGGGGTTTTTCACGCCGCCGCTTCTCGACAGAATTTCGCGCAACTGCGCCATCTTAAAAGTGTCCAAAAAAGTTTCCCCGTCCATGCGCGAAAACGCGCAAAAATATTTCAGGGTTTTGTCGGGCCCCGCGCCTTGCAGGGCGTTAAGAACCCCCTTCGAGTAGGCGTCCCGCGCAAGCGCCGCCCTAAGCGCCATTAAAGCCCAGTAGGCGGAAATCTCCTTTTGATAAGAGCCGTCGTCGGACGAATCGTATTTTAGAACCGCCTCGAGGCCGTCGAGCTCGGAGCGTTTTGAAAATTCCGAAATGTCGTAGATTATGCCGGGGGAAATTTCCCTCGCAAGCGCGGTTGCAAGGGCGAGGCGAATCCACATAGGCGCCTCCGCCTGCTCCCGCCTGCCGCGCGACATATTGGCGATGGTCGAAACCGAGCGCAGGTGCGCGCAAAGCATTTTTTTTATCATCTCGCCGAGCGGCAGGTCTGGGGCGCATTTTACGTCTATAACCCTCCTGCCGAAAAGCCAGCCGCCCTCGCGGAAAAACCCGCCAAACTCCGCGTTTTCGGGGGAGAGCATGCGGAGCTGCACGCGCGGCGCGGGGGCGTCGGCTTGTCCGAATTTGCGGTAGATTTCCTCCGGCAGAAACGGCGCGCACGCCGCCTCGATTTTCTCCGCTATTTCAAGACCAAGCGAGAGAGCCTCGGGTGTTTCCGAAACTACGCAAATCGACTTTTTGCCGGAATTTTGCATGTACAGCTTTTGCGACTCTAAAAAGGCCTTGCGCGCCAACTCGCCGGAGTCGTCTGAAGCGGGAACTTCGTTTTGCGAAAAGAGCGACTTT
>JAGBOM010000242.1 GCA_017633865.1 Opitutales bacterium | reverse complement strand
GGGCCCGACGCTCGCCCCCGACGCCGCGTGGACTTTCCTGCAGGGCGTGCAGAGCCTGCCGCTTCGCATAAAGCGCCACAGCGAAAACGCTTTGGAAGTCGCGAAATTCTTGAAGTCGCACCCGGCGGTTTCGTGGGTCCGCTACCCCGGCCTCGAGGGCGACTCGAGCAACGATCTCGCCAAAAAATACCTCAAAAACGGATTCGGCGGAATGGTCGTTTTCGGCGTGAAGGGCGGCTACGACGCGGCTGTAAAGGTTGTGGACAACATCCCGCTATTCAGCAACCTTGCAAACGTCGGCGACTCAAAGAGCCTGATTTTGCACCCGTCCAGCACCTCGCACTCGCAGCTTGACGCCGCGGCGCAGGCGGCAAGCGGGCTTACGCCGGAGCTCATACGCCTTTCGATAGGCCTTGAGCATATCGACGACATCAAGGAGGCTCTTGACTCGGTTTTATAAGAGCATTACATATTAACCAAAAATTTTTTAGAAGGAACTTTTATGAAAATCGCAAACAACGTTCTTGAGCTTGTGGGCGGCACGCCGCTTGTCCGCATAAATAAAATTAACGAAGGCAAGGCGGAAGTTCTCGCCAAGCTCGAATTCTTCAACCCGTCGGGCTCCGTTAAAGACAGGGCGGCTCTGGCCATGATTGAGGACGCCGAGGCAAAGGGCGTTCTTAAAAAGGGCGGGCTCGTCATTGAGCCCACCAGCGGCAACACCGGCATTGGCCTTGCGCTCGCGGCGGCGGTAAAAGGCTATAGGCTTATCCTTACGATGCCTGAAACCATGAGCGTTGAGCGCAGAAAGTTTTTGCTTAGCTTCGGCGCGGAGCTCGTCTTGACAGACGGCGCTAAGGGCATGTCGGGCGCGATTGCTAAGGCGCTCGAGCTTCAAAAGCAAAACCCGGGCTCGTTCATTCCGCAGCAGTTTGAAAATTTCGCAAATTCCGAAATCCACCGCAAAACAACAGGCCGCGAAATTTGGGAAGACACCGACGGGCAGGTCGATATAGTTGTGGGCGGCGTCGGCACAGGCGGCACAATTAGCGGCATAGGCCAGGCCTTGAAGCCGCTCAAGCCCTCCGTAAAAATCTACGCCGTCGAGCCCGACACCTCGCCCGTGCTTTCAGGCGGCAAGCCAGGCCCGCACAAAATACAGGGCATAGGCGCGGGCTTCGTACCCAAAATTTACGATAAAAAAGTGGTGGACGGCGTAATACGCGTCGCCGACGCCGACGCGGGCGACACCGCGCGCAGGCTCGCAAAAGAGGAGGGCATACATACGGGCATATCGGCGGGAGCGGCCGTTTTCGCGGCTCTAAAATTGGCCGCCGAGCCCGAAAACGCCGGCAAAAAAATCGTCGCGATAATCCCCGACACGGGCACGAGATATTTGTCAACCTGGCTTTACAGCGATTAGGGCTATTCAAGTAAAATAAAAAAGGAAGGCTTTTTGCCGCTTTCAAAAATCGGGACGCAAAAAGCCTTCTTTTTTTTGCGCTTCTTTAAACGGCCCTAAATGCAGTAGTCATTTATGTCGTTTTCGCTGTTTAAAACGTCCTGAAGCGTAATGGATTCGAGCGTCTTTTTTATCTGGGTATTGAGCTTCAGCCAAACTTCGCGCGCCGCGCAGTTGCCCGACTTTTTGCATCCCTTCGGGCACGCCACGCACTCGACAACCGAAATCTCTCCCTCCATGGCCTCGATTATTTCAAGCAGCGTTATGTGCTTCGGAAGCCTTCTAAGACGGTAGCCGCCGCCCGCTCCCCTGACCGATAAAATCATCCCCGCCTGCCTCAGCTCTATTATGAGGCGGCTTACATACTTTTCGGAAATGTTTTGGGCTTTGGCGATGTCGGCAATCGGGCGCGGCATCTCGCCGCCGTTTTGGGCGATGTCCATCATTATGCGCAGGCCGTACCTGCCTTTTGTCGAAATTTTCATAAATAATGTCTACAAAATCGGAAGTATTTTGTCCATAAAAATCGCGAAAAAATTGCGGAATCTCGGCGGGGAATTTGCGGATTTGGGAACTCAAAAATCTTGCATAATTTGCGGCGGGCGTTTTTTATGGATCAATCAACCGCGCATTATATATGAAAAAATCCATCGCCATTCTCGCGGCGCTCATTGCCGGAATATCCGCCTTCGCCGCCAATATAAATAAGGAAATCGAAAACCGCCCCGATTTGTCCGACTACGACACCGCTCCCTTTATCGACATCTGGCAAAACGGCAAAATGCCCGGGGCGGTCTCCGCAAAAGGCGACGAAGTCTTCAAGGGCGAATTCGGCAAAAACAACCAGCGCAAAGGCTTTGTGATAGAAAACGTCTCAAAGCCCCAAATACAGTTTTACGACGTAAAGGGCGCGAAAAACGCCCCCGCGATTTTGGTCTGCCCCGGCGGGGCGTACCTGGGGCTCCAGTACTCCAACGAGGGCTTGCGCGTCGCAAGATTCTTGAACTCGATAGGCGTAAAGGCGTTCGTCTTGAAATACCGCGTGCCCTACAAAATGAACGAGCGCGACCCTGTCAATATGGACGCCCAGCGAGCCGTAAAATTCATAAGACACAACGCCTCGAAATTCGGAGTCGACCCGAAAAAAATCGGAATGATGGGCTTTTCCGCAGGCGGAAATTTGACCGCGTGGATGTCCTGCAACTTCGATAAAAAACTCTACGAGCCGACCGATAAAATCGACAGCGAGTCCGCGCGCCCCGACATCGCCTGCCTCGTCTACCCGCACCTGCTCAACAACGGCCGCGAGCCGCACTACACGCCGTCCGCCGAAATGATTGTGCGCGAGGATACCCCGCCGTCATTTATCGTGCACGCGCAGGACGACGGCGTTCCGCTTGCAAGCTCGCTTTCGTACGTCATACAGCTCTACGAAAAGAAAGTGCCCATGGACGTTCACTTCTTCTCAAAGGGCGGACACGGCTTCAGCGTTATAAACGCGCGCGACATCCCCGCCGACATCTGGACCGACGCCTTCATAAAATGGCTCGAATATATGAAATTCAAGCCCAAGCCCGCAAAATAGCATCGCTCGAACGCATAGGTGCGCCGACAAAAACCGCAAACAATAGTTCGCGGTTTTTATCAAGCTGGCGTAAATGGAGGGGGGGGATTGTACTTGCGGCTTGGTTGGCTAATGCCAATCCGCGCCGTCTCGGCGCTCGCTTCGCTCGGCTCTTTTTTTGTTTTTCTGAAAATTTTGGCGTTTATCGAGGGATTGGAACGCCAACAAAAAAACCGCAGCTAACTGCGGTTTT
>JAGBOM010000241.1 GCA_017633865.1 Opitutales bacterium | reverse complement strand
AAGCCCGATTGGGAGCTTTTGCCAAGCGAAATCCCCGCGCCAAAAAAGCTGATGAATGTTGACGGCTCAAAATTCAAGCTCGAAATAATCGGCGCAAAGGACTTGCGGCAGCTTATCTTTGGCGACGAAAAAGAGGGGGCTACGTTTATGGGCATCGGAACGGGCATGCAATGCTATTTGAGCGCGCAGACAGTGAAAGAAGTCATGCCCGAGCTTAGGAAAAACGCGGAAGTCTCGCAAAAGCCCTGCCCCGAATTCAAGAGGATAGACCCCCAAAACACTGTTGAAATTACCGCTGGCGAATTCAGGCAGATGGCGCAAAAATTCGCCGAATCAAACTACGCGGCTTTCATGCTCGAAGGGTTAAAAGAAGGCGAAGCTACGCTCGCCGACAAAATAAGGTTTGCGCTTGGATTCCCGGACTTCTATTTCTACCTCGACGAATTTAATTACGCCCAAAATTACGATAAAAAATCCTACGAGGCAGTCGCCGCCTCCGGCGAAATGACGGCCGCCCAGCTCTTTAAATTTGCAAGCTCGCTTTTAGTTTTTGCCAAAGACGATACGCTGAAGGATTTTTATAAAAACGAACTGCGCGCGCTTTTTAAAAAGGCGAATAAAGAGGAAATCCCGTGCGAATTTTTCGCCTCCGCGTTTTTTACAGAAACCGACCCCGCAATAAAAGCCGAATACAAAAAGGCCGCGCAGGATTCCCTAAATTCAAACGGAATCTTAAGCTGTTTTTGGACTGTCGCCAGGGCGTCAAGAATTGCCAATCTGGGCGTTCGGCCGGACGGCGAAGACTTGGATTTCATAATTTCAACATGCTCCCGCGCGGAAAATTTGAAGGGCATGCTCGGCGACGACAAAGCCTTGCGCCTATTAAAATGCGACGCAATCTGCGCCGAGCTTTTAAAGAAAAACCCCGATTTTGAAAAAATAGCAGGCCAAACGCAAAATGCGGAAAATCTTTGCCCGCGCGAAAACCCCGCCCTAAAAACCGCCTACATGCGCATTCTGGCGTACCGCGCCTACGCCCTGCATAAGCTGGACGAAAAATCAAAAAGCCGCGGCCATGCCGGCGAGGTAAAAAAACTTTTGGGCGAATTAAAAAGCCTCCTGCAAGAAGACAGCGAACGCCCCGCCCCCTTCTTTATGCGCTTAAGCCGGCATAGCGGGGACTTCGCCCTGTTCTTATTGAAAAATTTGGGCGCGAGCTTGAATAAATACGCAGTCTTAATCGGCGAAGACTTCCGCGATAAGCTTATAACGGAAAGCGCTCTCGGGCTCCCGAAAAAAGAAATAGTGCGGATAAAAATGCGCCTGTACTCTTCGGGCATCGAGGCGTGCGAAAAGCTTGAAGACCCCAAAGAAAGAGCCGCCGCCTTCGAGATATTCAAAAGCTCCCTAAAAGACGGCGGCGCATACGAGGTTCTCTACGCTTTGTACTGCCACTCTAACGGGCACAATACCCCGAAAAATATCGGAAAGGCGAAGGAGTGCCTTGCCGAATTTTTGAGCGGCCTCGATAAAAAGCCAGACGAAGAGAAGGCGAAAATTCTCGAAAGCATAAAAGACTGCTTCAACCCCGACTGCCATTATATAGTCGCGGGCTCCGAGAAATTTATAAAGCTCAACCTGCCCAAAGAGCTAAACGACATGTTCTCGGCCTACCTAAAAAAGAGCCAAAATCCGCCGCAAAACAAACAGTAGTTTGGGCGGAGAAACCCTGCCCGCCTCCAAACAATTTTATAAAAAAAGCGGATTTGCAACCGCGGCAAATCCGCCTTTTTTGCGGCTTTATTTTTTCGATTCTTTCTTCGCTTGTTTCTTTGTTGTTTCGCCGCCGCGCCGCTTACAAATTTTTAAGCGAGGCTTTCGAGTAGGCCTTTTTTAGTTCGCGGATTGCGAGGTCTTTTATGACGAGTCCGCCGCCTTGCGCGCTTATCGATACATCGTCTTTGCCAAAGGGCATATGCAAGGCAATCACGCGCTTATTGTCGTGGAAAATTTCAAGAGAGGAGCGGTCCGCAAAAATTTTTACGTTCAGGCTCTTTCCCGCCGCTTCGTCCATTTTAAACTCTCGGTTTTCCCAGCGCAAATTCCCCGTCGATTTCGGGCGCTCCTCCTTCGGCAAGGCCGTTATGCGGTAGGCGTTTTCGCTCTTTACAAATTCCACGCGCGCCGCCCCGATTTGGAATTTCGCGTTTTCCGCGTTTGAGATGTCCAAATTCGCCTCAAGCATAACTGAGCTCGGGAACTTGCCGAAATCCTTAAGCTCGCCGCAATTTACATCCTTAAAACTCTTCTCGTTTTTATAGATTTTTTCGACCTCCTTTGAAAGCGAGGCGTAAATAAAATATTTGCCCGATTTTTCGACAAGGCGCAAATCCATGGGCAAAGTCATTATCTGCGAAAAGCACATTCCCGTTTTGCCGAAATCCTCCGCCGTGGCGTTCACCCACGAGATGTTTACGACCCTCCCGTTCGGGGCGTTGTTGAAAACCTGCCCCGCGTACGCGTTGCCGAGCACGAATTTGGGGCACCTTTCGTCGCCGACTCTGGCGAATTTTTCGCCGTCGAAGTCGCCCACAACGCACTCGCCGCGGGCGTCGAAAATCAAATATTTTCGGTTTTTAGCATTCCCGTTTACGGGCATTGAAATTATGTAGGGGCACTCGTAAAAGTCGTCCAGCTCCTGCCCGCGCCGCCACGTCTTTAAGTCTTTTGAAAAGTAGAAGACGAATTTTTTCGCGCCCGCCTCGCTTTCGTCCGGCTTTACAACTTCGTAGCGCAAAACAACCCAACTTTTCGCGCCGCCATGATAAAATATGCACGGGTCGCGGCCGTGAACAGTAGAAATGGGATCGGGCAAAGTCTCGATATTTGCGCCGCCTGCAGTGCGCGCCACATAGTCGCCCCTGCCTATAAGCGTGTACGCCAAAATGATTCCGCCGTCTTTATCAAAAAAGCCGCTTCTGTTTTTAGCGTCGGCAAACGCCGTGCCCGACCAAATGGCGTTGTTGCCCCCGCTTTCGTAATACCGCGCGCTGATGCCAACCGGCAGGTGCCGCCAGTTCATCAAATCTTTTGAGACCGCGTGCCCCCAGTATTTTTCGCGGCTGTGGTAGGCGAAGGGCGAAAGCTGGTAATACATGTGCCAGTTGCCCTTCCAAAAAACAAGGCCGTTGGGGTCGTTCAGCCAGCCCTGCGGAGCCGAAAAATGATACTGCGGGCGCAAAAGCTCGTCGGGGTAAGCGTCCGCCCAATATTGGTTTGTCGTTTTAAATTCAACTCGCTCGCCGGCCTTCGACAAAAGCTCGACGCGCAAATTTTCGCCCTTTAAGTCGAGAGTCTCCATAGAGTAATACCACTGCGGATTTCCGAAATCGACGCGCATTTTCGCGCACAGCAAAACCCTTTTGTTAGACGAGTCCGAAACCCTGACGAGCCTTTCAGCAGCGTCGTTATTGATTGGGATGTTCAAATATTTTTTCGCGCTTGGAATTTCCAAAACCGTCTTTTTTATCGCGCCTTTCGGGTTGTCGGTCAAAAGGATGTCGTCAATATTTATGTGCCCCCAGCCGCCCTTAGCGTTGTCGACAATTTCAATTACGGCTGTTTGGCCGAGATAATTTGCCAGGTCTATCGACTTCGCCTCGAGACGCTCGTTGTTCGCCCCCGTAATCCTGCCGACTTCCCTGCCGCCAACCATTACGCGCAGGAAGGCTTCGCCGCGCCTGTCGCCGCCGCCTACAAGTGCGTCCAAATAAGGCCGCTCTATTTTAAATGGGCGGCTTGTAAGCTTGCCCGTAGTATCGTCTTTATTGAAATACGAATTTGCAAGATAGTTGCCGTTGTAGCCGCTTACGGGCTGCTGATATTTAAAGCCGCCTTTTGCGGGAGCGTCCGCAAAGGCCTCGCCATCAACCTCCCACTTGGGCGAATAGGAGCCGCTTTCAAAATCGTCTATTACAATGTCCGCCCCGCCAAACGCAAACGCCGCCGAACAAAATATAAACGCTAAAAAACCGGATTTTAGATTTTTTTTCATAATATTCCTCCCGTTTCAAATTATATTTCCAAACCCGAGAACGCCGACATCAAAACAATTCTGAAACTTCGCGTCAATCCTTTATTTTCCAGTTTCCCGCGCGATACAAAACAGCGGATTTTAGCTTTGCAAAGCCCGGCGCATACTAAAAAAAAGCCCCTTTCTTCCGAAAGGAGCCTTGCGATATTCCGAATCAATTTTTATTTGCGCCTGCGCCACATTACAAACCACAACGCCGCCCCGCCGAGAATTAAGACAGCCGCTAAGCATTCGGGAATCGTTCCTATATCCATGCTTTTTGACATATACTTTTTGATTGTTTAGTTGATACTAAAACTTCATCGGCACCGCAAAAAATTTTTAACGCCTTTTTCTAAAAAATCTAATATAACTTTCAATAAACCAATTATTTACAGTAAAATGTTGGCGGCTTTGCCCCGCCCGCAAAAATAAACGCCCCAAATAAAAAATTACATAAAAACTAAAACCGCGCCTAAAAATAAAAAACGCAGAAAAAAATGAAAAAAAAGAAAAATCCCGCAATAATTGCCGAACACATAAAAAGAAAATAAAAAACGCCCCGCTCCAATAAAATAGTAATTGACAAAGAAAATAAAAGATGTAGCTTTATAAACTTTCAAATAGGGGTGGTAGTTCAGTTGGTTAGAATGCTGGCCTGTCACGCCGGAGCTCGCGGGTTCGAGTCCCGTCCATCCCGCCATTTAACTGGAAAAGAAAACCGTCTTGCCGAAAGCGAGACGGTTTTTTTATGCCTACATTTTGAAAAAAATCTCTAAGCCTACCACTCTATCCCCCATTTTTAGGGGATTTTACGAAATACAAATTCCTCAACCTATTCCAAATAAAATTCTCTGTTTCTAAAAACGTCCCGCACGCTCCCGCGAACAATCCGCTTATTTATTTGTTTTTCATCAAAATTCTCTGAAATTCTCTATCGCTTAAAAATCGCGAGACACTCAGCGTTTCATTCGATGCAAACGACACTCAAAATACCCAAGAAGAACCTCATTTCGTGCAAAAAATCAGCCTGTCTTGAACTTCCGGAGGTTTTAACCTGAATCTCATAATTCTTGAAACTGCTGCGCGCGACAATCCTGTGGCAATGCAAATATCCGATAGATTTGAGAACTTTCCCTGTTCAAGGCTATCGTCAAAAACAATGGCAAAAGCCATAAGCTCCGCAGAACGGGAAGGCTTTCTTGCTATCGGCGTCGGCGTTCCTCGGACAATTTTATTGCGGTTGTTGCGCCCGAGCTTGAAATGTATTTTCCTGCGAATTGTTAGAGTTTCCATATCTTGTTTGAATTTTTATACGTTATAAAAATGTCTCCGAATTCCGCCTTGATTGTTATTCTTTCAATAAGCAGATCTATCAACTCTATTCTTTCGTTGAAGGTTATGTTTTCCCATATCTGCCTGAAATTCTTTAATAGTTTTTTAAGCTCTTCCGCATTCATTTCAATTCGCGAGCAAATTTCCGCGCGTTCGCGCTCGGCTTTTTCCAGGGATATTAAGGCATCCTCTTCCTGCGACGCGAAAAAGCGCTGTTTTGCGATATCGTTTGCATTTTTAATATTGGCTCGTATCGCGCCGAGAGCCAGCTTTGCAGATTCTATAAACTTTGAATTTTCCAGCAGAAGTTCCCTATTCTTCGAATTGAAATTTTCCGCGACTTCGCCTAGCAGATTTTCGTTGTCCGCAATGCGGGATAATTCGTCTATTGCAAAGCTTTCAATCTCTTCAGCGGGAACGGACGGATACGGACATTTCGACCATCCATTGTGCGCCGCCTCCCCGCAAACGTAATATCGATAAATCTTGCCGGAGGATTTTCTCGTGTAAGTATGCCCCATTACCTTGCCGCAATTCCCGCAGAAGAGCTTGCCCGCAAGCAGGGCTTTATAGCGGTTTCTCTGCCTTGCCCCCTTGTCGATACAATTCGCCTTCAGCCGGTTTTGGACGGAATAGAATAATTCATCGGGAACAATCCCTTTGAATTCCGCCGTGTAAAGCTCTCCGCCTACTTTGATTTTCCCGACATACGCGCAGTTTTTCAAGAGGCGGTTTACCGTAGATTTCGAGAAGTCGCGGCCGCCCTTTCTATTTCCCTTTAAGGACATCCATTCCTTTGTTCTGATATTCTTATTGCGAAGATATTCGACGGTTTGCCCCAAAGATCCGCAATCGTTGTAAAACCGGAATATCTCGCGAACCCTTTGGGCTTCAATCTCGTTTATTTTGACACCTTTGCCGCCATATAAAATATCATATCCCAAAATGGGAATGCCTCCTACCCATTTGCCCTTTTTTCTGGCTGCGGTGATTTTATCTCTCGTCCTTTCCGATATAATCTCCCTTTCGAATTGGGCGAAGCTTAAAAGAATGTTCAATGTAAGCCTTCCCATTGAATCTTTTGTATTGAAATGCTGCGTTACGGAAACAAAGGACACGCTGTGTTTTTCAAAGAGCTCTATAATTTTTGCGAAATCCATAAGCGAACGAGATAGCCGATCCACTTTGTAGACAACAACCATGTCTACAAGCCCCTTTTTTATATCCGAAAGAAGCTCCGACAAAGCGGGCCGCTCCATGTTCCCGCCGGTATAGCCCCCGTCGTCATATTGTTTTGCGATTGGGATCCATCCTTCCGCCTTCTGGGAAGCGATATAATTTAATCCGGCCTCGCGCTGCGCGTCCAGCGAGTTAAAGTCCATATCAAGCCCTTCGGATACGGATTTTCTCGTGTAAATCGCGCACCTGAGTGTTTTCTTTTCTTTGATTGTTTTCATAAATTGAAAAATTTGAATCCGTTCCAATTTGTCCCCGCTATTTTCTTCGCAACTGAAGATAGCGTTTTGAATTTCTCGTTTTCGTATTCAAAACCTTTGTCGAGAACCTTTACTATGTGCTGTTTTCCCCTGAATATCTTGCTTAGCAAGGCTCCCGGCATGGGAAGGCGAGGATCTCTATCAAGTTCCAATTTGCGTTTTGCGAAATCCTTGCCGACAACCAATTCAACGGAGGGAGTTTTTGCCTTGTTCAATTTTAGCCGTGAAAAATCGGCTATCAAATAAGCCTTTTCCCGTGTTTCCGGTTTTATGTCTTTTGAAGTTTCGATCGATTGCAATTTCCATGCGATTTTTCGAACAAGAAAATCCTTGTTTCTCGCGCCGGAATTATACCCGCAAACTTCGTAGTATTTAGTCCGAAGCTCATTTATACCCATTCTGCACAGGGATTTAATTTCGGATTTGGTCTTTTCCGAAATGTCGTATCCTGGCCAAAAAAGAGTGTCTATGCTTTTAATTTTCATGAAACATACTAACGCTCTTGTCTTTCGGAAAGCCAAGCTCTTTCGAGACATTTCCCGAAGATTTATTTTTAGTCAATATTCTGATATTACTTGACTTATACATGTTTTCCACGCAGCGCATCAATCCGTTTGTAAGAATGGAAACGACGCGCCTGCATTCGTCTGAGGCTGAATTTTTATTTTCCTTCATGCTTGCCCTATACGCAGGGGGAAGCCGAAGTGTCCATTTTATCTGAAATCTTTCAGCGCATCCCGAATCTCCTTTATCTGTTTGTGTATTGTCGTCCTGCTTCTTTTCAGAATCCGCGCGATTTCGCTTACGTTGCGGGATTCCGAAAGAAGCCTGCACACGTTTTGCAAGTCGGGGGATAGCCTGCTTATTT
>JAGBOM010000029.1 GCA_017633865.1 Opitutales bacterium | reverse complement strand
AATAAAAAATCGCGGGGGCTTTGGCTGCCACCGCGATTTTTGTTGCTGGAAAGATTATTGCCAATCCGCTAATTTTGCCTGCTATTTTTAATGGAAATCCAGTCCGCCATAATGCGCAGAGCCTCGCGGAGCTGAATGTCGAAGCCTTCGGAGTCCTCGTCGTTTTCGGAATTTTCAGGAGCGTCTTTTTCGGGGGAAGTTCCCTTTGCGGGAATTTCGGCTTCGGATTTTTTATCCGCCGGATTTTTTCCCGCGGGGGGTTCGGCGGCGGAAGTTTTTTCGCCCGCTTTTTTGCCCGAAGAAATTTCGCCCGCGGGATTTTCGCCTTCGCTCTTGGATTTTTCGGAATTTTCCGACTTCGCAAGCTCCTCTTTCTTTTTGTTTTCGATGGCGCTGTCCAAGAGGATTTCCTCGGACTTGTAGTTTTGCTTTTCAAACTCCTGCTGGCGTTTTTTCATACGCTCGATGTAGGCCTCGTCCTGCTTCAAAAGCTCTTCGCGGGTGTTGTAATTGAGGCTCCACTCCTTCTTTTGGCGGCGCTTCTCAAACCATGAAACCCTGTCGTTTAGGAATTTGAATTCGTCGAGCGAGTCTTGGCGCTTTTGGGAGAGGGATTTCAGCTTTTTAAGAAGCTCCGCGCCCTTTTCGCCCTCGCCGTAGCCGTATGAGCGGACGGGAATAGGGTCGATAAAGTCCCACTCCAAGACGCGCTCCTTTTTATCCTCGCCCAAATCCATGACCTCAAAGACGGACGGTATGCGGATGTCGCTTTTCACGCCCTTAACCTGTATGGATTCTCCGTTGGGCAAATACCACTTTTGAACCGTCACCTTCGCCGCGCTTTTTTGCGACGGGTCGAAGCGGGAAAGGTTGTAGACGTTTTGAACCGTGCCCTTGCCGTAAGTGTAGGAGTCGCCCAAGATTATCGCGCGGCCGTGGTTTTGCAGGGCCCCCGCGACGATTTCGGCGGCGGAGGCCGAAAGGCGGCTTACAAGAACCATCAAAGGGCCGTCCCAAACCACTTTGGGGTCGTTGTCGCGCAGCGGCGCGGAGACGTCGCGCACGTCCTTAACCTGAAGCACAGGCCCCGTTCTTATAAAGAGGCCGGCAAGGTTTATCGCCTCGGGCAGGAGCCCGCCGCCGTTTTTGCGAAAATCCAAAATAACGCCCTTTACGCCGCGCGCCTTGAGCTTTTCGAGAAGCTCCTCGACGTTCTTTGTCGCGCTAAAGCCCTTCGCGCCGCCCTCAAACTCGTTCTCCCCGTAAAAGGCGGGAAGGTCTATAACGCCAACAAGCACCGTTTTTTTGCCCTCGGGAACTTCGTAGATTCGAGCCTTGGCAAGCTTTGTTGTAAGCTGGATTTCCTCGCGGACAATAGTTACAACATTGCGCACCCCGGGGCTGCCCTTGGGCTCCACCTGAAGCCTTACCACAGTGCCCTCCTTGCCGCGGATTAGCCTTACGGTGTTGCGCAGCTTGCGGCCTATCACATCCACAAACTCCCCGTCGCCCTGGGCGACCGCCACGATTTTATCGCCGTTTTGAAGCTTTTTACTCTTGTCGGCGGGGCTGCCGGGCACAAGCTCGACAATCTCGCAGTAGCCGTCCTTTTCAGTAAGGGTTGCGCCTATGCCGAAAAGCTTGTTTATCATGGAAATGTTGAAATCCTCAAGCGCGTACTCCGAGAGGAACGCCGAATGGGGATCGTACATCGATGCGAGGGAGTTCAGGAAGATTTCCTGAATTTCCATGGCGTCGTCTTTTGTGATGTTGGAGATGAAGCTTTCGTAGCGGGTTAAGATTTCGCTCTTGGCCTTTTCGAGCTTCTCCTCGAAAGTCTTTGGCCTGTCGGCGTTTGAGGGAGTTTCTTTGCGCGCCTTGGGGGCGTCGGAGTCGAGCGCCTCGACGAGTTCCTT
>JAGBOM010000240.1 GCA_017633865.1 Opitutales bacterium | reverse complement strand
AGATGCATGCTCACAGTCAAAAAAAATAATAGAATCAATTGAAAAATAATTAAATATTCTTATACTTGATGAAGCTAACTTATTACTTCATTCTTTATAATATGAACATCTTCATCAGTTGATTTTTCCTCATCAGTCATATTGCCATTAATATCTATTTCGTTTAGTGTTTCTTCTGTCATATATATTCTCCTTACTTTAACAATTCCTCTAATACACCTTTTTGGATCATATCAAGATTGATGATATAATCTGTCGTATTAAATGTATCCCGCAATGGGCGCTGGGTCGTTTTCCATCCATATCCGTCTGTTACCCAAATAAATTGGTGACCATCCCTTGTCCACTGATGATAGATATCAGCGTATTCTCCGGCAGTAGATTTCAATTTAGAACCACCGCCGCCATAGAAGTTTGTTTCAATTAAATATAGCTTTTTAGGGGTATTTATGGCAAAATCTATTCTCTTAGAAGATTTTGTTACTGTTATATTTTTGCCCCATTTTGCCTTGATTTTATCAGCAGTAGCTTGAGCAATATATTCGTAACCATTCCGTTCACAGATATCTTTTACAAAGAATTCAACCAAATTCTCCATTGATGTACCGCTACGATTTTTGCGGCCATTAGAATCAAGACCAACCTCAACCCCGATGAAGTAATCTGGAATTGATTTGATGCTACGATCGGAAATGAGTTTCAAAAATCCACTTTCTTTTAAGAACAAAACACCATCCTTGGCAGGCATTGGTTTTGAAAAATCAAATCTTCTTGCATCAAAACTATTAGGGGTGACAAGTAAGCTGATTTTTTTATCTCTATCGGCCAATAATGCCGGAACGATACCGATAATTTGAGGATAATCTGTCAGTAATGCAAGCGCTTCTTCCTCAATATTTTCCTTACCAACCAAAGTATTAAGCAAATTCAATGAGCGTTCAACTTCACGATAATTATGAATTACCTTTTTCCAATTTACAAAATAGTCCCATGATTTGATTGTTTCTTTCAGCGTACCAATCAAATATGAAAAAACTTCGTCATCACTGTTACAATTTAAAATACTCTTGAAAACTGGATTGTTTTTCATTTTTTGCTCTCCTTTTGTTGATATGCATCAAAAATTCTTTTATCTGCCAAAACGATAAATTCCGGATTCTTTTCGATCCCGATAAATTGCCGGCCTAATTTCATAGCGGCTACTCCGGTTGTGCCACTTCCCATAAACGGGTCCAAAATCAGATCATTTTCCTTTGTTGAAGCAAGGATAATTCGTTCCAACAACTCCAAAGGCTTTTGAGTTGGATGTTTCCCAAATTGTTTTTCACTCGGTGTAGGTGTTCCGATAGACCAAACACTTCTCATTTGCGAGTGAGGCTTTTTAATAAAGTCTTTCGGGAAATCTCCGTCTTTCATTGCATCATAATTAAAATAGTGCCGAGATTTTTTATCTTTCATAGCCCAAATCAAAGTTTCATGACTGGCCGTAAAATAACGGCAAGACATATTCGGGCTAGCATTAGGCTTAAACCAAGAAATATCATTTAAAATATGATAACCTAGTAATTGCATAGCAAAACCGCATTGAAAAATGCTGTGATAGGTTCCTGATACCCATAAAGTTCCATTAGGTTTCAAAACGCGCTTACAGGCTGATAACCATTTCTTGTGAAATTTAAAATCTTCTTTGAAACCTTTGCTCTCATCCCAATCACCTTTATTAACGGAAACAACACGTCCGTTTTGACAACTAATACCACCGTTAGAAAGCATATAAGGTGGGTCAGCAAAAATCATATCAAAAGTGTTTTCAGGGAAATCTTTTAATTTTTTTATACAATCGGCACAATATAAATTATAAATCTCTTTCATTCTCAATAGTTCGTAATTAAAAGTTCCCTTACACCATCACGACCATTTGGATCGGCATTAATCATTCTCTTTGCCCAAATTCTATGAATCTTATAATCACGATATAAACTATCAAAGAACATATCTTTAGGATTGTAATTAGTCGGGTCAGAATTGCTGAGCATTTGCAATGCCCCCATCTCATTAGCCTTAGCGAAGACATCCTTCAAACGTCTTTGCTCATCATCGTCAAAATCGCCAACTGCATAAGAGTTAAACGAACTGGCGTTAATCGGCCGATATGGCGGATCATAATAAATAAAAGTATCCGAAGTTACATAGCTCAACGCAGAAGCAAAATCCGTCTGCAAAATCGTTGCACATTGTAAAGCTTTTGAGACTTCCCTTAGATTGTTTTCATCCAAGATTCGCGGATTCTTATATTTTCCAACCGGAACATTAAACAGCCCTTTTGAATTAACCCTAAACAAGCCATTGAAACAAGTCCGATTTAAGCAGACGGTCAAAGCCGCGCGCCCGATAAAACCAGTTGTATATTTATTTGCATCCACATTTTTATCAAAATGATTATACTCATCACGAATAGAATAGTAGAATGCCGTTTTATCAGGTGCATCATTATAAGCTTGCTGTAAAACAGACAACTCAGATATCAAATCTTCAACGTTATTTTTAATCACATTATAGAGTATAACCAGTTCAGGATTGACATCAAACAGATAAGCATCCTCAAAATTATAGTTATTTGCTAGTTCAAAAAAAACCGCACCACCGCCGACAAACGGCTCAATATAACGCTTTATCGCACCGAATTTTAATTTAGTAGGTAGATGCTCTGTGATTTGTGGCAAAAGCATGCCTTTGCCACCGGCCCATTTCAAAACAGGCTTTGCATGAAACTCTACATAATCTTCATTCAAAATTAATGCATTATTCATTTTATATCCTAGGTTAGAAAAGAGTATAGGCTGAATTAAAAATTATAGCAATAAAAATTTTACTTATTTAAGATTTTATTAGCTTCCTCGCTGAATTCTTCAAATTCTTCCTCTTTTTTCTCTCTTTGATCTAACGGAATTCGTTGCAAAACGCGATTTTGACATACAAGACCACGTTCTTTTAATTTTAAATATCTTAACAAATCCGGCATGATAATTTTAACGAGTTTTTCGGCTTGAGTCATGTTGTTCTCCTTTCTGTATAGACACTTACTACAATAACGCTTGGAAAAATATAAAAGTCAAGTTTTATTAGCATATGATTGTGATATCCTATTGTTTTTGAAAGAAAAACAAGAGCGTTTCGCGACTCAAGGTTGCCCCACCACACATTGAGTCAAGAAACAGAAGCATAAATATTTATGAGTATTCAATAAAATCAATAAGATAGATACCACGTGGCGCGTGAAAAGTGTCCACATGGTCTCATATAATCTTATGCAAAAATTGTACTTTTAAACGGAAAATTGTTTCAAAGTGACCTCATGGTCATAAAATTTTTAATATAGTAAAATTACTTTAACGACAATACTTTTCTAATAGGCAACAAAAAAACGAATACCCGAAAGTATCCGTTTTCTTAAATCTATTCTGATTGGTCGGGCGAGTGGGATTCGAACCCACGACCCTCTGGTCCCAAACCAGATGCGCTACCAGGCTGCGCTATCACCCGTTTAAAAATAAAATTTTAATTAAGCAATTACGCGCGTTTTCGTCAATTTATTTTTTCGGGCGCGGCGGGCGGTTTATAGTTCTTTTATTTGCTCGAGAACTTGGCGGCGGGAAATATTTTGCGGAGGCGGCGGGGGGCCGAAACCTTCAGGGGGCGGCGGAGGGGCGCCACGCCTTTGGGCGTTTTGATTTTGCGGGGCTTGTTTTGTGTTCGCCGATGGCGTATTAAGCGAGATTACAAAGTAGCCGTAGGGCGTTGCGATTCCCGCGGTGTCGGTATCCGTATTAAAATTTTCGACGGAAAATCCGCTGGAGTTTGGCCTGCCCTGCTCCACGGTTACGATTCTGCCCGCTATGCCGTCGAAAACCCTAAAAATCCAGCGGTTGTCTATGCAGCAGGCCGACACGATTTTAAGTTTTTCGGTTGTGGGCGCGGAGTCTTGCGCCGCCGCGTTTTGGGCGAGAGCCGCGGCAAAAAGCAATGCGCCGGCTGCAAAAATTTTCATTTTTTTAAATCGGCGCATTTTTTGAGGTTAGGTAAAACAAATTTTACGCGCGGGCTGTTTTAGCGTTTTTTCCGCCATGCTGCAAGCGCCAAGGCCAGCGCGCCGAAAATCGCGGCGCAGGTGGCGGGTTCGGGAACGGGAGCCGCCTGTTTTGAGAGCGTAAGGGACGAGTTCGACAGCTCTCCGCCTTCTGGCCAGTTTTGCGCGAGCGCGTACATTTCGTAGGACTTGCCGAGGTCGCCCGACTGCGGAATTTGCCAATAGTTAAGGCTTGTTTCGTAGGCGGTTTTGGAAAGCGAGCAGACCGCGTAGTAGTAGCCCTCCTTTACGGTGCCGTCGGCGATTTCCTTGCCGGCGTTTGTCCAGACCAATATGCCTATGTCTTCTCCGCCCGAGAAGCCGCCCTCGCCGTACTGCGTTCCGTAGACGAAGAATTCGCCCGAGGCGTAGTTGACGCCATCCTCAATCTGGAGGGAGCCCTGCTCTATTGTGTAGTAGTTGTTCGTGCCGGCGTCCAGATATGTGCCGGCTTGGATTTGGTTGCCGATATTTAGGCTAAAATTGTTGAACGTGTTTTTTGTCATATCGACAATGAAGGCGTAGTTCAGCTCTTTATCGACAAGGGTGCCGTCGTTAAAGCTGAACTGGCCGGCCTGGTAGCCGTAGCCCGAGCTTGCCGCGTGCCCAGCGCAGGCGAGCGTTAGAAGGGAGAGTATTGTTAGAGCTTTTTTCATATTTTTATTTATTTAAATATTGGGGCGAGAATGTGGCGCGCGCGGCGAAGTCTTCGGCCTGCGCCTTTTTTCTTAAGATTATGGATGCGCCCGCCTTTACGACGGTGTCGTCGGCGGAGGTTGTGGTGCCGTACTTGACCCACCTGTAGGTTTCGCCGCTTTTTTTGCACAAAAAACGCTTGTCGGAAACGGCGTTTACTTCGTTTGTGGAATAAATCGTAAGCTCGTCGCCTTTGGAGATTGTAAGGGTATAGTGGCTGAACGCCCCCGATTTTACGAGGGGGTCGGTAAGCTCGGAAAGCGTGATGTCAGTAGCTGACGGATTTGATATATAAATGTCTTGCGCGCCCGAATCCGCAAAGGCGAAAATTTCAACCGCCGTTGCGCAGTTTGGGACAACTCCGCTAAATGTCGCTGTTGAATTTACGCCCTCCTCCTGCGTGATTTTCACCACGGAGTTCGGCGCCAAGACCGCGTCGGAGGCGTTTTTGTTCGAGTAGTCGAGCCAGGAGTTTTTGCTTTGCCTGAAAAAGTATGATTTTGACGGGGCGTTGTTGCAGCCGTCGGGGTAAATCCAGCCTTCGGATTCGTCAAAATAGGCGTAGGTTCTTACAATGCTCGCCCCCGCCCTCGAAAACGAGCTTTGCGCCACGGCAAGGCCGCCGCCGTCTGGAAACAGGGTTGAAAGCGTCCAATGCGGGATTATTTCAAACGAGTCGCCGAGGGCGATTTTTTGAAGCTCGGAGTCCGGAATGTCGATTTCGACGGAATAGGAGTTGTTGCCGACAACGTCGAACCACGCGCCCTCGAGTTCGCCCGAGGTAAACTTTAGGTAGTAGTGGTCGCTCTGGCTGCCGCTTTCGTAAACGAACCGGTTTTCCGCCCAGTTGGGCTCCCCGCTTGCGACAACCGCGCCGTTTGCGGCGACGCCCTCAACCTCGCCCGCGAAAGCCGAGGGGCGCGAGATTGAAAGGCCTATGTAAGTGTCGCTCGATGCGGGGCAGTCAATCTTGTAGGTTCCGAAAACGGGAGTTTCAGCGCTTGCCGCGAATGCCGGGCTTGCGAGAAATATTATTAGGGGCAGGATAAACAAGCATTTCATTGTAGAAATTCTTTATGTTTTTTATCCGTTTATTTTTTACAAGTCAAACAATATTTCCAATGGCAAAACAAAAAAGCGAAAAAACAAAATCCGTTTTTGCGGCGGGGTTTGCGTGTAAAAAAGCGGCGCATCGGCTGATTTCGCCATCAAAACATTTTTTGGAGGATAAAAGCGCGCCGCCGCCTTCGCTCCCGAAAGTTTTTGGGCGGCGCGTTTTGGCACGCAAAAAAAGCCGCAGGGTTGCGGCCTTTTTCGGGAGGTTTTTAAAGAAAAAGCAAAAAGCTATTTTTCCACGGCGAATTGGACGTTTACGGTGCACTTTACCTCTTTTTCTATGGTGCCCGTTTCGTACATGCCCCAGTCGGAGGTTTCGGTGGAGAGCGGGCGGGTTATTTGGAACACGCCCTGGCTCGCGCTTAGAACGCCGCCCAATTTTCCGCCGCTTGTGCCCGCAAGTTTTTGCGCGCGCTCGCGGGCGTTTGCGGAGGCTCTGCCGATGAGCTCAAGCTTTAGGGATTCAAGGTTTGTATAGAAATATCTTGTGTTGCTGTTGGAGATTTCAATGCCGAGTTCGTTCAGCTCCGACGACTTTGCGTTAAGCTCGTAAATAAGGGCTACGTCCGCGCTTTGAATGCCGATTGTCGCGCTCGCGACCCAGGCGATTACATCCTCGGTAAGGTAGCCGTTTTTGTCCCTGCTTTTTACGGGGTAGGCGGAAATTCCGCCGATTGTTACGGCGTCGGCGGGCGCGCCTTTGCTTTTTATGAATTCTACGCTTTTTGACAAGTCGTTTTTCAGTTTTAAATACGCCTCTTTTTGGGTTGCGGCGCGGGCGTTTATAGCGCACGCCCACTCGCCTATGTCGGAAACGACTTTTTGGACGGCGTACCCTTTTACGGAAATGCCGCCGGGCTTGCGCAGCAGGACGTTCGGCTTAATCAAAATAAGCGAGCAGACCACAAGCGTGGCGCAGATTGAGACTATAGAAAGGAGGATTAAAATCTTGTTTTTCATTTTTTTCTAAAATTTTTTGTCTTTTTATTTGATTTTAAAAACGCGGTTGGG
Organism: Opitutales bacterium; assembly: GCA_017633865.1. Lineage (GTDB taxonomy): Bacteria > Verrucomicrobiota > Verrucomicrobiia > Opitutales > Intestinicryptomonadaceae > Intestinicryptomonas. The sequence continues at coordinate 1,291 of JAGBOM010000240.1, read as the reverse complement.
CTTGCGCGCGGGCGGATTCGGGAGGGCGCAAGCGGCGTAGCCGAGGGCGCAGTGGCCTATGCCCTCGTATTCCTCCGAGATGCCGAGGGTTTTTAAAATTTCCTTGCCGAGCGGGCCGTCAAACTCCTCTTTTGCGCGGTGAATCCAGCAGCTTGCTATTCCAAGCGCGTGCGCGGCGAGCATGATGTTGCCCATTACGAGGCTGCCGTCGTAAACGCCGTTGGGCTCGGATTTTTTCGAGAGGACAATAAGCATTTCGGGCGCGCCGTAGAAGGGGTCGAAGCCTTCGGGCCAGCCGCCTATTTTGCGGTTTTCCTCGGCGATTTTATCGCGGAGAGCCTTGTTTGAGACTTGCACGATTATCGCGCTTTGCCTGCCCATGGCGCTTGCCGCGTAGGTTCCGGCCTCGATGATTTTATCCAAAATTTCCTGCGGGACCGGGTCGCTTTTGAAATTTCGGGCGCTTCTTCTTGTTTTTATAAGGGTTAAAATGTCGTTCATAGTTTTAGTTTTTTATTGTTTTAATTCGCGCTTTTTTGGATTTTGCGGCGCGTTGGATAAAAAAACATTTAGGGGGTGTTTTTGCAAAAAGCAAAAGTTTTTTTATTTATTTTTTTTCGGGCTCGGGCGGCGGGTTCGGAGACAGCTGTTTTAGGAATATTAAATCGCCCTTTTTGGCCTCGCCCTCCCTGATTTTAAAGACTCTCATATTTTTGAACGTTACGGGGGTCGGCTCCAAAATGGCAACGGGCGAGAATTTTTCGTCGACGGCGTAGAAATAGAAATTCCAGCCGCCGTTGAGCGAAAAATTGCCTGAAAGAGCGTAGGCTTTGCCGTTTTCGACTTTGAGGATTTTGCCGATTTGCGCGTCTATATCGGGCGCGAAATTTTCGCCGTCGGTTTTGGGCGCCTCTATAAAAACTCCGCCGTTTGCGGGCTCGGCCTGCCCGCTTTGGGGCTGCGCGCTTTGCGGGTCGGAAGCCTGCGCAAAAAGAGGTTGCGGCAAAACAAGCATTGCCGCAACCGCAAGAATAACGAATTTAAAAAAATTCATTTCCCCTTAAAATTCGCCTTTTGATTTTTTGAACTGGTCGAACCCCGGGCCGGAGTTGTTGCCCTCGGTTTCAAAGAAGCCGTGCAGCTGGCGCTTGCGGGTCGGGTGGCGCATTTTGCGCAGGGCTTTGGCCTCGATTTGGCGTATGCGCTCCCTTGTGACGTCGAACTGCTTGCCTACCTCCTCGAGCGTGCGCGAGTAGCCGTCCAAAAGGCCGAAGCGCAGGCTCAAAACGTT
>JAGBOM010000239.1 GCA_017633865.1 Opitutales bacterium | reverse complement strand
CCATTGTTGAATTGATGGCCGTGAACCGATATAGGAATATCCGCGCTTGTTTTGGAGAATTCGGGGCCATCTATTTGCAAACCCAAAACCGGGGGGATGTCTGAGGCCAAAATAAAAAGCGAACCTCCCTCGGAAATATAAGTTTTTAGGTCCGACAAATATTTTTCGATTTTACGATTTTCGAAGTCGCGCAAATGCTCCGGCAAAGATTTTATGTAATCCTTTTCTGCTAATGCGTTTGCCGACACATTATTTAGTATGACGCAATCGAAATTCTGCAAATTCCCTAGCTTAAATTGGGCTGAAGACTCCGTAAAGCTAAGCTTAAACCGCCTGTTTGAAACGCGCTCCAATGTCGTTAAAAATCGGTTGACGCCGTCGGAAGCCCGCGGATTTTTCGATAAAATTCCCCTGGAATAAACCAAAATTTTGCAGGGCTTGTTTTGGCGAAAATTTAATGCGGATAAAATATTGCCTTCGGAATCCGATGCTTGAATGCCGCCCGATTCTGTTTTTACGCCTTGGGCGAAACTATAGGCAGAAAATGCTGCGCAAAGAAAGATATATAAAGTTTTTTTAAGGTTCATTTCGGGATTCCAAACTTTTAATATTACATATAAAAATAATTTATATGCGTAATATAATAAAACAAAAGTCTAAAACTCAAGAAATAAATTCTTTTATCCGCATTTTTATTAAAGCCCAAAATATCCGCCGATAAATCTACAAATAACGGCGTTATTTTGAATTATCGGCCTCAACCTTTTTCATTACCGACTGCAAAATCCAGCTTTCGCCGTCTTTGCGATATTCTTTTATCCTTATCGCTTTAATGGAATTATATTCAATTTCTTGTTTGAGAAATCAGCCTTGAAGTACGGAACAAGTCCTTCTTTTAAGGGTATTATATTATTGTCTTCATCTCTATTAAAAAGCCCGCGGTCGGAATATCCGCAATCTTCTTTTGTCGAATAAAAAACCCAATAGCCGCCCTCTTTAACGCCTGCGAAATATCTATTTTCAGAAAGCATGGATTTTTCTATATTCCAGCTGTGCTTTCTCCAAATAATTATGGGCGTGTCATTCTTGGATATTATTTCATTATGGGCAACGCCTTCTCGCCTTATGAAAACAGGATCGGCAGATTTTATAAAATCTATATAAAAGGAATTCATCGTGAAATTAAAGCCGCCCGAAATCGGCTTTAAATCAACGCTCGGGAAATTCACACTGTCAATGCCCTTATAAAAAATCAAAAAAGCCAAATTCCCGCTTACGTGCGTGAAGGCAGACAAATCCTCTACAGAAGAGACTTTCAAAACGGGATGCTCAAACAATTCTGAAATATTCTCGTTAAAATAATAAGGGAATTTCTCGCGCGAAAAACTTTTATTTTCGGTGGATCTCACAATTTTACTCTCAGGAAACCTCAGGTAAAACACCATCTCGCCGGGATATTTTTCAAATTTTGGAATAACTTTATCCCCGTCAAATTTCAGCTCCAAAATCGCGCGGCTGGCAATAGCGTCCCAGGCGAGAAGCCCTTTTTGCACTTTTTTCAAATCCTCAAGGTTTTGTGATGAGAATTTAAGGAAATGGCAGATTTTGTTTTCATCGTCAAAACGCATTATATACTGTAAATTTTCAGATGGTATAGCTTTAAGAATATAAAACAGATTGGCTTCAACATCAAAAGCCCAAAATGTTCTTCCCCCTACTTGAAAATAGCCGCTATCTTTTTTCTCAAAAGAGTTTTCTTCTAAAAATACATTGGGGGCAATTTCATAGAAATTGGCTATGTACATCGCGTCTTTGAAATGCTTTTCAGATTTAACCTCCCAAGAGCCCAATAAGCATTTGCCCAGACGGTCAAACGGCGTCTCCTCCCCGCAAACAGTGCGGAAAAGTTCAAAATTAAAGCTATCAAAAAAAGAATCTTCATATTACTTCATTTCATGCGTTATATTTACATTACTTCTTTTTTCATTTCCCTGCGATGGATCTTTTCTTATATTCTTAGAAATAACTGTTGCATCAGGTAGCCCCTCCTAATAGTATTATTCTTCAAATTTCAAACTCACTCGACTGCCGTCTTGCAGATTATGCAGTTTTTTTGCGAATTGGCTATAATAATCCATGGCTTCAACCTCTGTGCATTTTACAAAGTTATCCAAACTATAATCTCCCCCAAGTATAAATGGTAAAGAAGGAATAAGTCTTTCCCCTAATAAGACTCTTCCATTTTTATTTTCCCATTCCTCCAATATATCGCAATATAAATATGTTACAGAATCAGAAGTTATAATTGAGAACCATTCATCTATCGACGAGGCAACTTTTTCGATAGAGGAGTCTTCGGGATTTAACATAACAATATCTTCGTTCAACACTCCATATTGATATGATAATATATTATCCGCAAAAAAATATATATCTTTTATATCCTCTGATGGGAATTTATTTTTCCATAATTTAGGATTATTCCAGTCATCTATTGAATGAAATATATCAGTTGAAAAATTGTTTCTAACACAAAGAGCTCCTTTAAATAAAGAATTCTTATTATTAAAGATTCTTTTCAAAACTAGCATTATATTGTTTTTGTTCATTCTTCTATTTTAATTTTAACTTTTTCACCATCTGGAATCTTTCTAAGTTGATTGCCGAGTTGTGCGCCTGCGCTTCTATTGTCGCCAGCAGGAATATTTCTTACACTCGCTTTTGTACTTTCTTTAAAAACTGCAGGAGGAGCTTCATCTCGATCTTTTTTGGGTTCCTTCTTTTTATCCGCAATATTTTGTTTCCTCCTTTGGGCGGCTCCTTGCCTATCTACAGTAAACTCTCTTCCAATAGAATCAGTATCTTCTAAATGTCTTACTGCCTCTGGAGATTTTTTTCTACTTATAATTATTTCATTAACTTGTTCAGCAGTTTCCTTTGCGGCTTTTGCACCTTCTTTGGTTAGTGCTTCGCCACCTTCTTTTGCCATAGATCTCGTTATCTTTTCAGCACTTTCTTTTGCTGATTTTTTTACTACGGCCTTTAATGTTCCTTTTACTACCGCTTTACCGCCAGGAACAACACTTCCGATTAACCCTATTGCGCTTCCCCATCTCGGAATCGGCTCTCCTGTAACCAAATCGTATCCTGTTATAAGTTCAAACCCTCCCTTTCCTGTACCTGCAAAAGGAAGAATATCTATAGCAAATGATCCTGTATCTCTCCAACTTAGCAATCCTTCCGGGTCCCATCTTCCCCAGGGGTTTTGGTTGCAGTAGATATAGGGGTTTGGGCCGTCGACGTACTCCAACGGATCGGGGGTCAGAAAGATGCCTAGTTCAATGTGTCTAAACCTCTTGCCCTCGTTTAGCAGGTTGTCGTCGTCTTCGACTTTGGTATTGGCCCTAAAATCGTCGTTGGGGATTGAGCCGTAAACGTCGTCGTGGTTGCCGAAGGCGTAGTAGTGGCTGAAAGACTTTGTCGCTTGGTTCGCCCCAATGGTCTTTATCACGTCGCCGCGAAGATTGTATATCTTGTAGTTTAGATCATCCCCGTTCGCGTATTCCGTGTAATTCACGCCGCCAACGCCTCCGCCCTGGTCGCTTCCGCGATAGGTCAGCGTTGTCCCGGTCAAACCCGTCTCCAAAACGCTTACTCCGTCGGCGTAGCTGTACTCCTTGGTCTTTGTCCGCGGTGTCGCTCCTATGCTTGACACTTCGCGCTTGATTCTTCTGCCGCGGTAGTCGTAGACGCTTTGCGTCCGCACCTGCTCGTAGTTCGCGCCTTCGCCGATGTCTTTAAACGCGTCAACCAGCATGTCGTACGCATCGTAAACATAGCTCGTCATGCTTTCCCCGTCGGAAATCCCCGCAAGATTGCCGCGGGCATTGTAGGTCATTGCCCAAGTCGAAATTGTCGGGGTTCCTGTCGGGGTATTGTAAATGTCCATTGGCTGGCGCGTCTTCGTCAAAGACGATACTTGGTTTAGGGCATTTACGGTATAATTTATGGTTTCCGTGTACCAGTTTGGATTGCCGCCGCCGGTGCATGACAATACCCTTGAAGTGCGGTTGCTGTTTTTGTCGTAAGTATATGTCGTATACTTGAAGCTTTCTCCGTCGTAGAAGCCTTCGCTTACAAGGCGGTCGAACGCGTCGTAGCTTAGTGTGCCTTCCCAGCGGTTTACTGCGCTGCTATTGTTTTGCGAGTTCACCAAGTAGACGACATTCCCGCCGAGATCGTAGTAGTATTGGTTGTCAAGCAGAGTGCCGCTTTGGCTTTTCAGGCGGTTTAGAGCGTCGTAAGTATAGGCGATTTCATAGCCGTTGGCGTGCGCTTTGCCTACAACATTGCCGTTTAGGTCGTATGAGTAGGTAGTTATGCGGTTTTGCTGGTCGGTTATCGAGATTAGGCGATTATTGTTATCGTAGGCGTAGGAAAGAGTATGGGTAAATGTAGCATTTTCAAAGATCGAATTTATGCTCCCATAACTAGACTTTATTCTGTTATTTGCAAGATCATATTTGTAAAAATGCGTCTTGCCTCCGTTTGTCTCGGATACCGTTCTGCCTAGCGCGTCGTATGTATAGCTTACATTTGCAAGACTATTTCCGCTGTCGGATACAGATAATATTCTGCCGCAAAGATCGTAGGCGTATGTGCGGCTGTTTTCCGTATGGATTCGGTTTCTTGAATCGTATGTAAGAAGCACGCCCTTGCGGTTTGTCATATTCAAGGCGTCGTAGGTCCAAGTGTCGGTTCGGGTAAGCGAGCCGCCGTAGCCGTAAACAGCCGACGTGCGGCGGTTCATGGCGTCGTATTCGTAGCGGGTCTTGTTGCCGTTGCCGTCGGTGATTTCAACGAGGTTGCCGTTGCCGTCGTAGGACATTGCCTCGACTATTTGGTCGCTTGCGGCCGCCGTTGCGTTCTTTGTTATTTGAGTGGGCTTATTGAAGCTGTTATACGCCGTTTGCGTCTTTATGCCCCTCGGATTTACAACTTCTATTAAATTGCCGTTCTTGTCGTAGCCGCGCGTCTCCACGGGGTGTTGAAGCCCCGCATTTTGCCCGACCTGCACTTCGGGGAACGTGATTTGTACAAGCCTGTTTGCGTTGTCGTATATGTTTTGCGTAGTGTTGCCGTTTGCGTCGGTAAGGCTTACGGGATTGCCGACGCCGTCGTAGGCGGTAAACTTCATGGGGCGGACATAGGAATTGCCGCTTGGAAGCGCCGGGGCGATTTCCGCAATTTTGCGGTTGCGGCTATCGTAGGAAAAATTCCACAAGTTGCCGTTGGCGTCTTTGCGCCCCGTAAGGTTGCCGTTTTTATCGTAAAAATACTCCTCCGTCGGGCTCTTGTTCGCATTTGAAGCGCCGTCAAAAACGCTCGGGAACGTCGTTTTTATCTTGCGGCCCGCGGGGTCGTACTCGTGGGTTGTAGTATTGCCCATTTCGTCGGTCTCGGAGAGCAAAAGCCCTCCCGCCGAATATGTCGCGCTCTTTTCGGAATTATCCGCAAACGTCGTCTTTACGAGGTTGTTTTGCGCGTCGTATTCAAATGTCGTCGTATTGTTCAAGGCGTCGGTTTCGGATATCTTATTCCCAACCGCGTCGTATGAATATTGGGTTGTCGAGCCCGCATTGGAGTATGGAAGCGTTATCGAAGTTTCGCGGTAGAGCGCGTCGTGGGCGAATGTCGAAGTGTTGCCCCTCGGGTCGGTTACGGAGCTCGGCTTGAAGTTGTCGGTCGAGAATACGCCGCTGCCGCAGTTGCCGGTGTAGGCGTAGGACGTCGTATAGCTCGTTTGCGATGTGGAATCGCCCTCGAACTTCGTCATTTGCATGAGCCTGCCCATGCCGTCGTACTCAAAGGCCGTCGCGTTGCCGTTGGGGTCTGTCGTCGAAAGTATTTTCCCGCAGGGGGAGTACGACGTTTGCGTCGCGATGTCGTCCGCGCCCGACGCCGACATTTTTATTGTCCGGGAGGTTTGGAGCCCGTTTGCGTTATATGCGTACAAAGTTTCGACTCCGTTTTCGCTTGTGGTCTTCGTCTTGCGCCCGGCGAGGTCGTATTCGATTAGGCGCTCGGTGGCGTCCGGGTTTACGACACGCACCAAGCGGTTGAATCCGTCGTACTCAAAGGCCGTGGAGTTGCCGTTTGGATCGGTATGCAGGATCTTTCTGCCGTTTTTATTGTATTCAAAGGAGTCCGTCAGCGCAAGGCCGTCGGGATCTATTATAGTTTGCGCGACGCGCCCGTTTGCGTCCGGAACGTTGCGCGTAAGCATATTTTTGCCGGCTCCCGCGCCGTCTAGCACGAGCGTATCGGCAAGGAAGTTCGGGAAATCGGAGTCGTAGGCGAACCGCGTCTCCCTCTCGGGGCT
>JAGBOM010000238.1 GCA_017633865.1 Opitutales bacterium | reverse complement strand
GCGTATTCGCCAGAAAGCGAGCGGGGCAGGGGCTGTTTTGCCGCCCAGCCCGAGGGGGCGCTTGCCATGTTTAAAACGAGCTCCCCGCCCGCGAGAATTTCGGAATGTTTTATCCACGCCCTGTCAAATGGCTTGCCGTTCAGCGTCGCCGATTTTACGTAGATGTTGCCTTCGCCGAAATTTTGCGCGGAGATTTTGAACTATTTTTCGCCGCCGAGCGTGATTTCGGTTTTTTCGAAAATGGGCGAGCCTATAAAATAGTAGTCATGCCCGGCGTTCGGGAAAATCCCCATCGCGCTCAGGGCGAACCACGCGCCGAGGGCGCCCGAGTCGTCGTTGCCGGGAAGGCCGTGGGGCGAGGCGTGGTAATGCTTCATGATTTCGCGGACGCGCTCGGCGGTTTTGTCGTGCCGCCCCGCCCAGATGTAGAGGTATGGGCTGAGGAAGAAAGGCTCGTTTGAAATGTCGCAACGGTTCGGCCCCGCAAAGAAGGCGTCGAGCCTTTTTACGAACGCTTCTTTGCCGCCGCACTTTTTTATGAGGCCCGGAATGTCGTGCGGGACGAAGAGCGAATACGTCCAGGAGTTGCCCTCGTAGAACGTGTTGCCGCCCCAAGAGCAGCCGTCGTACGGAGTAAAGGGCTCGAGCCACGAGCCGTCGCGGCGGCGCGGGCGGATAAAGCCTTTAACGCCGCCGTCCTCGAGGTTTTCGTCCCAAAGGTTTTGCCATTGGGCGGAGCGTTTAAAGTAGAGTTCGGCCTCCTTCGTTTTGCCGAGGCCTTTTGCGATGAGAGCCACGCAATAGTCGTTGTAGGCGTACTCCATCTGCTTGCACGCGGAGCGGTCTACGCCCTCTATTGAAAGGTAGCCGAGATTCTTCCAGTCGTCAAGGCCGCCGCGCCCCTCCTTAAAATGGTCGAGAGGCGTGTTTTCGGCGTCGGCTTTTACGGCGGCGTAGGCGTCGAGCCAGTTTACGCCCTTTAGCTTTTTTGCGAAGGCGTCGGCTATAAAGATGTCGGCGTCGCTGCCGCCCTGCGTTCTGCCGTTATAGTTGCCGCTGCGCCCGTCGGGCAGAAAGCCCTCGTGGCGCTGTATGTCGATTAGCGCGCGCACGCATTCGCTTTGCCGCTTGGGGGATATCAGCGCAAGCAGGGGCGCGGAGGTGCGGAAGGTGTCCCAAATGGCGTAGAAGTCGTCGTAATAGGGCTCGTCGGACTTCCATAGCGGGTTCTCGCCCGAGCGGTCGGAGGGCATTAGCATGGCGTGGTAAAGCGAGGTGTAGAACACTTTTGCGAGGTCTTCGTTTGGCGCTGAAATGTTTACGGCGGACAAAGCGGCGTCCCATGCGGACACGGCGTTAAGCAGCGTTTTTTCAAAATCGAACCCCTTGATTTCGCGCGCGTTTTTCTTGGCTTTTTCGACGCTTACAAACGATATGCCGATTTTTACGCTTACGGTTTTTTCATTCTCGCCGCCGAATTCAAGCCACGCGCCCGTTTTGGTTTCGCCCTCGGCCTCGATTTTTTTCGATTTTTTGAGGATTTCGCCGCCTTTGAAAACTCCGAAGCTCGCCGCGGGGGTGTCGCTTGCGGCGTAGAAATAGACGGTGTAGGGGACGGGCTGCTTGTTCCAGCCGCCCCTTACGCTCGTGTGCCCGCAAACCTCGGTGGGCGACAGGATTTGCGCGCTTGAAGAAACAAGGTGCTGGCCTTCGCCTGCTATGTCGTTAAAAAGCAGGTGCCCGGCGTCGAAAACAACTCTCGAGCCTTTGCCTTCGGGGAATTTAAAGCGGTAGAGGGCGGCTTTTGAAGCCGTTGTAATTTCCGCGAATATGTTGTATCTTTTTAGCAAAACGCTGTAATGGCAAAGCTTTGCGGACTCGTTTTCTCGCTCCGAGGAGATGCCCGCAACCGAAAGCCCGCCGTTTGTCGGCATTACAAGAATGTTGCCGTACTTCGCCCCGCCGCCCGTGCCGCTTACGTGGGTTTGGCTAAAGCCGTTTATGCTGCCGCTTGCGTCCCAGCCTGAGTTTGACGAGTTGTTGCCCGTGTCGGGCCCGGGCTTAATCATGCCGAAGGGCATGCTTGGCCCCAAGAACGTGTTGCCCGCGCCCTGCGAGCCTATTTTGGGGTCTATAAATTTCGAATTGCCCTGCTCCGCCTGCGCAGTTGAGAGCGCCGCGAATAATGAGAATAAAACTATGCAGTTTAGCTTTTTTGAAAAAATTTTCATGGCCTAAAAATTGGATTTAGCGTTTTTTTGAGGGGCAAAAAAAAAAGGATTGATTTGTCGTCAACCCTTTTTCGCCAAGTTTATAAAATTAGTCCTTCAAAGATTTGAACGCCTTTTCGTAAACGTCCTGAGCCTTCCAGTTGTCGGAGGTTCCGATAGCCTTGTCGAGGGCGTCCATCCACTTTTTGGTGCGGAATTTGTGGAGGTCGTCGCGTTTAAGCTCGCCGTTTTTGGCGGTGAATTCGGGCATCTTTGCGAGCATCAGGCGCAGGGCGTCGGCGGGCAGAACGTGCTCGTTAATTATGCGCGAGTATTTGTCGGTCTCCTTTTTTGTGGCTTCGCGGCCGAGCATTTCTATAAACGCGGTTTTGACGGCCGCTTTGCCTTCCTCAACGCCGTAGGAGTACGCGCGGTAGTCCTTAAACTCTCCGCCTCTTTGGACGGGGCCGTGGTTGCAGCGCAAAAGGTGCATCAAGTCGCGCTCCTGCGGCTTGAAGTCCTTTTGAAGCTCGCTTGTGCCGACAAACCCGGGGTTGTACAAAAACGGGGCGGGCTCGTCGCAGAGGATTTGCCACCTGCCGTCGGCTAGCCCCGAGTGCTTGCCCTTGCTTTTGTTGCCCTTTACGACGAACTTGTCTATGCCGTCGGCAACAATCCCGTAGGCGAGGGCTTCGCCTGAGAGGGTGTTGTTCAGGATTTTTGCGCCGACAAAGGTCATAACCCTGAAGTCGCGCGGCACCCATACGGTCGCGCCCAGAGGCATTGCGATATGGATTCTGGCCCCGCGCGCGTCTATCAAATTGTTTTCCACGACCACTCCGCCGTAGTCGTAAAAATGCATCGCTTTTTTGTCGGTCTTGTCGACTTTTTCCTTGTCGATTTCGTAAAAGCCGAGGCCGTCAACCATGTTGATTCCGCCGAGCGACTCTCTTGAAATGGACGCTATAACGTTGTCGGAAACCTTCGAGCCGGGGGCGCAGAAAAGCACGATGCCCACGTCTGTCGGGTCTATAATTATGTTGTTTTTTACGGTCGAATTTCTCGCCGCGCACGAGATGCCGTCGCCCCATTTGAAGGGCTTGTCGAGGGGGTTGTTGAGCCTGCCGTTGCCGCGGGCGTCGGCGCCGCAGCCGAAAAGTATCGTGTTTTCGACCGAGCAGTTGTCGCCGCCTTCGTGGAGCTTTAAAGTAGACCATGTGCGCGAGTTCATCAAAACGCAGTTGCGTATTTTTTGGTTTTCCGCGCCCGGGCCGCCGAACCAAACAAGCTCGGGGCCGCCGCCTTCGTAGGGCTCGACACCGTAGCGGTTGCCGTCGAGCTTAACCTTTTCGACAAGTATGTCTTTCTTGCCGTTGCCGTTTAAAATTTGCCCGCCCTCGGGCTCGGTCACGATTAGGGTCGCGTAGTCGGAAAGCCGCTTGGCGTCTTTGGTGTAGAGGCGCTGGCCGTCCTTGGCAAAGCGCAGGGGCTTGTTGATTTCGTAAACCGCGCCTTTTTTAAGGGCTACGCTTTCGCCCTTTTGAAAGGCCGAATAAAGCTCGTCGGAGTTGTTCGCCTCCACGTCCGCGAAGAGCTGGCACGAAACCGCAGAAATCGCCGCCGCCAAAAAAAGCAATATTTTGTTTTTCGCCAAAAAATGTAAGTCGTTTTGCATAGGCTTTTATGACATAAAATTTGCTTTAATTAGTCAATTTTTTTTGCATGATTATAAAAACCATACAAATTTTTTAAGGCGAATTGCCATGAAGCTTGCTACGTTTAAAAGGGACGGCTCCTCCGCCGAGGAGGTCGGGATTTTTTTGGAGGGCAAAATTTTTGCGCTCCCCGAATTTAAGGATATGCTCTCCTTAATAGAGGCCTCGACGCCCGAGACTCTCCGCGGTTTGGAGCGGCGGGCGAAATCCGCAAAGCCCTCCGATTTGCTTGAAAACTTCACCCTGCTTGCGCCGATTCCGCGCCCCCGCGCCGACATTATTTGCCTGGGGCTAAACTACCGAGACCATATCGAGGAGGCCGCGCGCTTCAACTCCAAAAAGTTCGGCATAGACATGCCGAAGACGGTTTATTTTTCAAAGCGCGCGGGCGAGGCTCTGCCGCCCTTCGGGAAAATCCCGCCGCACGAGGACATGTGCGACTCTTTGGACTACGAGGCGGAGCTCGCCGTAATAATCTCCAAAAACTGCCGCGGGGTGAAGGCCGAAAACGCCGCCGAATGCGTTTTTGGCTACACGATTATTAACGACGTGTCGGCGCGCAACGTCCAGACCTCGCGCAAGCAGTGGTTCTTCGGCAAGAGCCTTGACGGGTTTTGCCCCATGGGCCCCGTCATCGCGGCCGCCGGCGACTTCCCGTTCCCGCCGAGCCTTTCGGTGCGCTCAAGCGTAAACAAAGAGCCGCGCCAAAACTCGAACACTAAATTTATGATTAGGCAAATAGGCGAAATTATCGAGGAGCTTTCCTCGGGATTTGAGCTGAGGGCGGGCGACATCATCGCGACGGGCACGCCGTCGGGGGTGGGGCTTGGGTTTTCGCCGCCGAAATTTTTGCGCCGCGGCGACGAAATCGCCTGCGAAATCGAGGGCATAGGCTCGCTCGTAAATTTTGTCGGGTAGGGCGCGGGCTTTTCGGGATTTTTTTTAGGGCGCAAAAAAAGCTTTACAGAAGCCTTTGATTTGCTAAATTAGTCGGCAATATTTTAAATAAATCCAATCTGAAACAAAAGTACGAATATGGCGGACATAGAACAAAGAGTAAAAGACATCATCGTCAACCAGCTCAACGTAAAAGAGTCTGAAATCACCCCCGAGGCCAGCTTCATAGATGATCTCGGCGCTGATTCCCTCGACACCGTTCAGCTTATCATGACGTTTGAGGAAGAATTCAAAGACGAAATCGGCGAAATACCCGAATCCGAAGCTGAAAAGCTTACAACGGTCGGCAAGGTTGTCGATTACATTAAATCGCACGGCAAGAACGCCTAATTTATTGTAAGGTCGGAATTTTTCAGCGACCCGTCTGTAGGCTTTAAACGGCTTATGGCGGGTCGTTTCTTTTTGCGGAGGCCGTCTTGGGCGAATTAAATACAGATTTTAAGAAAGGCATATAATGTCAAAAGAGCGCATAGTTGTTACGGGAATCGGCGTGATTTCCGCCTTCGGCGACGGGGTGGAGGCGTTTTGGGATTCCATTTCCGCAGGCAAATCTTCAATAACAAACGTCTCGCTTTTCGACGCCAGCGAGCTGAACTGCCGCGTCGCCTCCGAGTGCAGAAGCTTCGACGCGTCAAAATATATGGACCCCAAGCAGGTGAAGCGCTCGGACCGCTACACGCACTTTGCGATAGCCGCCTCTAAGCTCGCCATGCTCGACGCTGGGCTTGAAACCTCCAAAAACGTGGCCCCAGAGCGCTTGGGCGTGCTTATCGGCTCGGGCGTGGGCGGCATGGACACTATCGAAAAGCAGTCGAGGGCGTTCATACAAAACGGCGCAAGAAGGGTTTCGCCCTTCATGATTCCGAATTTGATTTCAAACATGGCTTCGGGCGTGGTCGCCATAGATCTCGGCGCAAGGGGGGTAAACTTCAGCGTCGTCAGCGCCTGCGCGACGGGCACCCACGCCATAGGCGAGGCTTTGTTGCACCTGCAAAACGGCAGGGAGGACGTAATTCTCGCCGGCGGCAGCGAGGCCGCTGTAACCGGGCTTTCTTTCGCGGGCTTTTGCGCGATGAAGGCCATGGCAACGAATTTTAACGACGACCCCGCGCGCGCGTCGAGGCCCTTCGACCGCGACCGCTGCGGATTCGTAATGGGCGAAGGCGCGGGCATACTCGTTTTGGAGCGCCTCGAGCACGCATTGGCCCGCAACGCGAAAATCTACTGCGAAATCGCGGGCTACGGCGCCACGAGCGACGCCTACCACATCACAAGCCCCGACGTCGAGGGCAGGGGGCTCGCCCTCGCCCTCGAGCGCGTCATGGAGGACGCGGGCGTAAAGCCCGAGGAGGTCGACTACATCAACGCCCACGGCACTTCAACGCAGTATAACGACAAGTTTGAAACCCTCGCCATCAAAAAGGTTTTCGGCGAAAACGCCAAAAAGCTGATGGTAAGCTCCACAAAGGGCATGACGGGGCACCTGCTCGGCGCGGCGGGCGCGATAGAGGCGGCGGTCTGCGCAAAGACAATCCAAACCTCAATCGTGCCCCCGACAATAAACTACGAGAACCCCGACCCCGACTGCGATTTGGACTACGTCCCGAACGTCGCAAGAAAGGCCGACGTGAATGTGGCAATCAGCACGAATTTGGGCTTCGGCGGGCATAACGGCACGCTGCTTTTCAAAAAGTTTAAGGGCTAAGCCCTTTGCGCCGCCGTTAAAAAAATAAAAAAGATTTCGGCATAATATATAAAAAGAGGTTCGGGATTTTTCCCGAGCCCTTTTTTTGCGGCGGAAGTTTTTTTACAGGGGCGCGGGCGGCTGGAGTTTTTTGGATGCGATTCGTTTTATAAGCCGAAAAGTTTTTTTGCGGGAGTTTGCGTTTTTGATTTCGCCCGCGTTTTGCCGCAAAAAAACGCGCGGTAATTTTTTTAGTTAACGCGCGCTTTCGGAAAAAATTTTGGATTACAGCTTTCGGGGCATGCTTTTAGCGGCGGTTCCCGCGGGGGATTCCCGCCCGCCGCCTGAAAAGCGGGGCGGAGGGCTACATGCCCATGCCGCCGTTTACCGAAATGACCTGCCCGGTGATGTAGCCGCCCTCTTCGGAGCAAAGGTAGGTGCAGATTCCCGCGATGTCCTCCGGCTTGCCGAAGCGCTTTAGCGGAATGACCTCTCGGGCCTTTTCCACAATGGCGCGGGGCAGGGCGGAGGTCATGTCGGTTTCGATGAACCCGGGGGCTATCGCGTTTGCTGTAATATTGCGGGAGGCGAGCTCTCTGGCGAGGGTTTTTGTGTATCCTATTAGGCCGGCCTTGGCGGCGGAGTAGTTGGCCTGCCCCGCGTTGCCCATAACCCCCGAGATGGAGGAGATGTTTATAATTCTGCCCCATCTGCCGCCCATCATCGTCCGCGCGAAGTATTTTACCGTGTAGAACGCGGAGGAGAGGTTTGTGGATATTACCGCGTCCCACTCCTCTTCGGACATTCTAAGCATGAGGTTGTCGCGGGTGATTCCGGCGTTGTTCACAAGAATGTCGAGCTGGCCGTATTTGTCGACGACCTTTTCGGCGGCGGCCTTAACCTCTTCGCTTTTGGACACGTCCAGGGCGAGGGCTTCGGCCTGAAGCCCCATTGAGCTTATTTCGTCCGCGACCTTGCCGCAGGATTCTATGTTTTTGCTTGCGCACACCACTTTGCAGCCCGCCTGCGCAAGCTGCAAGGCGATTGCTCTGCCAATGCCCCTGCCCGCGCCGCTTACAAACGCGACTCTGTTGTTAAACGTTAAATTCATAATGGAAAAAAAGTATTTTGAAAAATTCCCGCCTTGCAAGATTTTAATCTAAAAGGGGGCTCTCATTCGGAAACATTTGGCGCTTGCGGGGCTTTTTCTTTTTGTTCGGGGGCGGCGGCTTGCGGGTTTGGGCGGAAGAACGGCATTTTGTCGGCGGCGCGCTTTTCTATCATTTCGTCTATGATTTTTTGCGCCTCGGGCGTGCGCGGGAAGGGCGTGGAGGTCTCGAACATCAGGGCGTTTGTGATATAAAGGCATTCGGCTCTTTCGGCGCCCTCGAATTTAGTCTCGCAGCTGATAGTCTTGTATTTTACGCCGCCGATAGTTGTTTCGCCTGTTTTCAGGTTCTTGACATCTTGCCCCTTTGTGTTTTCAAGCAGGGTTTTAAAGTTGAATACTTCCATATCCTTGGAAACTTCCACTGCGATTCTATTTTCGTAGAAAAATATATTGCGGCCGTCCGCCTCGTATTGTATGGCGTAAATCGGTTTTTCAAGGTTTAAAACTCTCAGGAATTTTAGCGGAAGATTCGCGTATCTTTGCGCGTCCATTATGCTCGCGGAGTCTGCGCCGGTAAAACGCAACTCGAAAAGCGCGGCGTACGATGTAGCCCAGTCGGCGTATCTCTTTTGAATTTCAAAATATTTTTTGAACTCGCCCGGGCTCATCGCTTTGTCCGCCTTTGGTATATTTATAAAGGCGCGGATTTCCATAAAGCCTCCTTCGTTTTCGTACGCCATATTTTTAAAATGCCTGAAATCGGGATATTCAAGAGAGTCTTTGTTTAAAAAATTCGCCATGTCCGCCGCGTGTTTTTCAAGCTCTTCGGGCACCTTGAAAAACACGCCGAGGAACAGCGAGCCGTCGGGATAGCCGCAGAAAAACAGCAGGGCGTTATTTTCGTAGCCCGCCGTTATGGAGTGTTCTCGCGCCATCAGAACCGGATAGCCGCCCCAGATTTCGTCTTTTACTTTTTTCATAAGCGGCGAAAGATTTTCCGTAATTTCCTTCGGGAAATTTTCGTCGTTTTTAGCCGTTATCGCTTTTGCGGCAGGGGCGGGCTTTTCGCTTGCGGGGGCTTGGGCCGGGTTGTTTTGGGCGAATGCCGCGCAGGCGAGCGCGGCGGAAATTAGGAATATTTGCAGTTTTTTCATAGTTCTTTTTTAGTTTAGTTTTAGGTTTGTAAAATTAAATTCGCGCGGGCGCAATAAAATCCGGCGCGGCGGAACAT
>JAGBOM010000237.1 GCA_017633865.1 Opitutales bacterium | reverse complement strand
TCGGGCGCTCGATTTCGGCGGCGAGCTCGAGGCACGCCTGCGCCCTTTCCTCCTGTTCGGACTTTTCCTTTTGCGAGGCGGAGGCCTTTTGGACGAGGCTTTTTACGAAGTCGTCGCCGTCGCGGCTGCGGGAGGCGCCGAGCTCGTTTGCGATGATTTCGTATTCCGCGCCGAGGGCGAGTATTTTTGCGGAGTCGCCCGAGCCGGCGATTTCCCTAAGCTCTTTGAGGATTTCCGCGAAGCGTTCTTTGGCCTGGGCGGTTTCGTAGTCCGCAATGTGCGACTTTACCTCGTCCCAAATTTTTTCGCCGTAGAGGTATTCGTCGGCGAAGTCTTTTATTGAAAGGGCGGTTTTTACGGCGGAGGTTTTGTCGCCGTTTGAAAGGGCTTTTTTTATGGCCTCGAATTTTTCGAGCGCGACGGTTTTTTGCAGCCTTTCGCATTCGGCCTTGGCCTCCATATTCGCGCTGTTCACTTTGGAGATCGTGCGGATTATCGCGAGCGCGCCCTCGAAGTTTTTAAGGCGCATCGCCCTGCGGTAGTCGCGGTACAGAGGGTGGGTTTGGGAAATTTCGCGGGTGTAGAGCGAGCGAACAAGCTCCATTTGGGTATTGTCGAACGGCGGCGGGCAGGGAATCGCGTTTACCGCGCAGAAATTGCGCCAGCCGTCGATTTTCGGGAATATCAGCTCGTTGAGCGACTCCAAAAGCATGGGCTCGGTTTCCGCGACCTGCAAGGCGGCGTAGTCGCGCCCGGCGCAGATAAGCGAGGCGCAGTGCACGAGCTTTCTTGAGGCGTTTTCGCAGACTCTTCTGTATTCGGAGGCGAGGGCGCGCAGCTGGGCGTCGCTTAAATCCGCGCTGCCTTCGAGGACGCTTTGAATTCTTAAAATCAGAAACTGGGTTGTAATAGTTGGCCTTGTATTTTTTGCAGCCTTTCAAGCCGCTCTTTTTTATTCTTTAAATCCTTTATTTTTAAAGCTTCGGCGATTTTTTGAATGTCGGCCCCGGCTTCGGGGGGTGTCTTAAAATTTTTTCGGCTTTCGAGGGCGCCGAGCATGGCGTCCACCTTTTCGCCGATTTGGGCGAGAATTTCGGAGCGGGCTTTGGGGTTGTATTCGCCGTAGCCGGACTCGTCCCAAATGCGGAGGGCTTCGCCCCAGTTTTTGGCTTCTATTTGCGCGCGGATTTCTGAGCGCAGGTTGGTGTAGGTTGTTTTGGCCGTCGATATTTTAGACATATCGGCGCTGTTGTAGGCGTTGGCGTCGGGCTGGGTGTAGAAGGGCTTTTGTTTTTTTTCGGGCTTTGACGGCCACAGCGCGAAGGCCGCCGCCAAAACTATGGCCGCCGCCGCGCAAGCCGCCGCGGCTACGGTTAATTTTTTGTTCCCGCCGCTTGGCTTGAAATTTTTTGCGATGTGTATTTGCGGCTTTATGTCGGAGGGCTTGCCCACTTTTAGGCCGAGGCGCTCTATGTTTGAAATTCTGCCCGTGCGCGCGTAGGCCGCGAGCGTTTTGGAGCACGGCTCGGGCGCGGTTTTAGCGGGCAGGTTCACGCAGTCGGCGAACATTTCCGCGTCCGCGGGGGGGTCTGAAATTTCGGTTTTCCAAACGAAGTCCGCGGGGTTTTCGCCTTTGGTGAACGCCGTTGTAAAGGTGTAGTCCCAGGCCTTTTCGGGGCGGGTTTGCAGGGCGGCGCTTTCGGCGAAAAGTTTTAGGAGCCTTTCGCCGTCGGAATTTAACGCGCGTATTTCCGCAATCCGCCCGTTAAATAGGCTTGCTGCAAAGCCCGCGTCGGCAAATTCCGCCTTCCAATTCAGCGACGGCGGGGCGAACTTTTGGGCGGAGCCCCCCACTGAAATTTCGCCGAGAAATTCCGGGTCTTTATCCCACTTTTTCAGCCACGGGTATTCGAGGATTGTCTGCGCGGGCGAGGCAAGATTCGCGATTTCGTCGCGGCTAAGGACGAGGTGCTCGGCGATGTAGTTTGAGCGGTTCGTGTAGTCGGCGGAGGTTTCGCAGATTCTTGAAAGGATGTGGTATTGGCTGTCCGCAAACCAGATTTTGCGGTATTCAAAAACGGGCTTGCCGCGCATTTTTTCGACGTCGTAAACGCCCAAATGCTCCACTATCGAGGCGAGCCGCTCCGACATGGCGCGGCTTCTGGCGACGGTGCAAAAGCCGCTTCTCGAGCCTGTAAGCGACGTGGGTGAGCTTGTGAATACGAGCAAGTGCGCCATTTTTAGGGCAGGCCTATTTTTTCAGCAAGTCGGGCTCCTTTTGCGAGAGGGCCCAAACGGTCGGGATTTCCGCGTTTATGGGGTTTAGGAGGCTCGGCACGGGGGCGATTTTGCCCGCCTGCGGGCCCGACTCGATTTTTATCGGCGAGTGCCCGAGCGAGCTTACCGCGAAGAACCTTACGTTTTTGGATATCGCCTCCGCCCCGTAAACTATTGAGGGGTCGACGCTCAGCATAAAGCTTCTGAGGCTCGCGCTGTTTTTTTCGATATTTTCAAAATTCACGCTTGAGCCCGAAACGTAGGGGGCGAGGGGCTCGGGCAGGAGGTCGAGCCAAAGGTCGCACTTGCCGAGAATTACGGCGAGGGGCGTGTCGATTTTATCCCTCGCGCCCAAGCCCAAAATGCGCTTGATGCGGATTTCCATTTCTGCGAGGATTGTGTCCTGCTGGTCGAGGCGGCCGCCGATTTTAAGCTGGGGGTCGTCCTTGCCGTGAATCATGCGCTTAAAGTTGCGGTTGGAGGCTGGGTCGAACAGGAAGAAAATGCCGTCGCTGCTTGCGACGTTAAGGGCGCCGGGGGAGTCCTCCATGTCGAGGCCGGGCTCGAAGTGCTCGCCGGCGTAGTCGTAAAAAATGAGCGCGCTTGTAAGCGACGAGCCGTCCTCGAAGGTTTTGCCCAGCGAGTATGTCATGGGCTTTGGAAGCGCGACTATTTTGCCGAAGCGCGGGTACCTTTCGTACATCGCGCCCTCGAGGGCGGTTTTCGCCAAGATGGCGTCTTCCGGATTTTCCGCCGAGAAAAGGCGGTTTTTCATTTGCGTAAGAAGCATGTTCCCCGACGGGTCCAAGTCTTTAAACGTGGCGTTGAAGTATTTGTAAAGCGAGGTTTGAAGCTCCTTAATAAGCACGCTTAAATAGTAGCTTTTGCCCGAGCTCGGCGCGCCTACTATTGAAAATATGTGCCGCTTTACGTCCAAATAGCCGGGGGGCAGGCGCTTGCGGCAGTGGGGGCAGGCGATGTCGTGGGCGGGCATTCCGGCGGGGTCTATGGCGATGCCGTCGGAATTGAAGCTGGTGGGCAAGAACCTTAGCATTTCCTCGGGGCCGAGGACGGGGTCTCCGCGCAGGGATTCGTGGACCGCTATGCTCAAGGCGTCTCCCACGTCGAACTTAAGCCAGCACAGCGGGCAGACGATTTCACCCTCCGAGGCGTTTACCGCGAAAGCCGAATTTTGCGCCTGCTCGGGGAAAATCTGGCTGAAGAAAAACCCCGTCGAAATCCCTTTGGGGCAGACCGCGAGGCCTTTGCCCGTCAGCCCGCGCTTTTGCACCGACGCCTTGATTTTGTCAAACTCGGCGACGTCCTCGACCGCTCCCGACTCGGTGTTGAAAATCTGCCATTTCGAGAGGTCTACCTTTTTCGCCCTTTCGGCGGCGTCGCTTCCGCAGAGGACGAAGTAGATTTTGTCTCGGTACTGGAGGGTGTTTTCGCTTTGCAGCTCCTTCTTTTGGGAAAGCGGGGCGGAGTTTAAAACAGCGCCTTGCCCCTCCGATGACAGCGGCTCCATAAAGACTTTGCCGCCCGCGCGCCTAACGGTCAGGACGGCGGGGAAGTCCGTGCGGAAATTCCCGTTCTCGTCCATATCCGCGCCGTCATGGAGCGGAATGATTGAAATTTTCTTTTGCGGGCAATCGACTACTGCAATTTCCCCGCCCCCATTTTTTTTGTTGCCAAATAAAAACATCGCCTTAAAGTTCTTTAAAAAAGAGATATAAGTTTTTTTTCGCGGGTTTCAAACATAAAATAAAAATTTTTTTTTGAAACTTTTGGGAAAAAACGGTGTCAAACAATCTAAATATGCCCAACATTGAAGAAACAGTCGACTCTGACGACCTGATAAAGCGCATGAAAGACGGGGAGGAATCCGCGTTTGAGGCGCTTATGCGCTCGCATTGGGACAGGGTTTTCTCGAGAGCCTACGGCCTGCTGAAAAACAGGGAGGACGCCGAGGAGGTCGCCCAAGACACTTTTCTGAGGGCGAAAAAGGGCGTCGAAACTTTCAGGGGGGAATGCTCCGCCTCCACATGGCTTCATAGAATCGCGACAAACCTTGCCCGAAACAAGTATTGGTACTGGTGGCGGCGCAAGCGGGCGGAGTCTTTGCCGCTCGACGCGCCCTATCAGGACGACCCTTCGTCGCCCACTTTGGCCGACACTATCGAAAGCGGAGCCCTTTCGCCGAGCGAAGACGCCATCGTAAGCGAGTTCTCCGAGGCTCTGCCGCGCGCGATAGACAGTCTTGACGAAAAATACCGCCAAATCCTTCTTATGCGCACCGAGCGCGACCTAAGCTACGAGGAAATCGCCGCGGAGCTGGACATAACCGTCGGCACCGTCAAAAGCAGACTCTCGAGAGCCAGAGAGCAGCTTAGAGACGCCCTCTACGCCTACACCAATTCCTAAAAACCCAAAAAATTTCCTAAAAATATGCCAGCCGATTGCGAGCCGAAATATTTTAGAGCGGGCGGCAAGCTTGTGTCGAAGCGGCGCTTTGACGAGATTGTAAGCCTGTACTTCGACGGCAGGGCGGACAAGGCCGAGATTGAGCTTCTTGCGGAAATTTTGGAATGCGACGAATCCGCCGCGAGGCTTTTTGCCAAGACTTTGTGTATGCAGCGGGCTCTTTGCAGGGCGTTCGGCAAGCCCTTGCCGAAGCTTGAGGCCTTGCCGAAGGCGGGCTTAAAAAGGCAAAAGCCCGCGCTGCGCCATGCGCGCGCAAGGCTCATAAGCAAGCGCGCGGCGGTGGAATGGTCTTTGGTGGTGGCGTTTATGCTTTTAAGCGCGGCGTTTTTTAGGATTTCAAATTCCGTTATGGCAAATATCGACGTTGCCGATGGCGTTTGCGGCTTTTCGGACGCCCTCGACGGGGGGGGCTCGTGCGAGCTCTTTTTAAGCGAGAGGTTCTTGCCGCTTTCGGGCTCCGAAAGCTCGGGCTGCGCGCTGTTTTCGTACAGGTCAAGGCGCGGGGAATAGCCCGCCGCGGCCTTTTTTATCGCAAAGCTTCGGGGGGATTCGCCGAAGTTTTTTGTTTTCCATTGGCGGATAAGGCGAAATTTTTTTGCGAATGCGCTTGCAAAACGCCTTGCCAAGTGATTTTAAAGTACGGCTTTACTCAAATCAAAATGGAGAAAGCGCCCGTTTTTTAATCCGAAAAACGGCGGAAACAAATTGAAATGCACAAATCGAATCTTTCGCATTTAAAACATATTCCCTTCAAGTTCAGGCCGCGCATTGTCGAATGCATGAAGGGCTACGGCGTAAGCTCGCTGGCGGCGGACATAGGCGCGGGCGCGATTGTCGGGATAGTCGCGCTTCCGCTTGCGATGGCGTTTGCGATAGCAAGCGGCGTCGAGCCCGGGCAGGGCATATTTACCGCGATTATCGCGGGGTTTTTGATTTCGGCTCTCGGGGGGTCGAAGGTTCAGATAGGCGGGCCCACGGGGGCGTTTGTGGTCATAATTTCGGGGGTAGTGGCCAAATACGGAATCCAGGGGCTTTTTATATGCACGATTATGGCGGGCGCGATGCTTGTCGCGATGGGGCTTATGCAGATGGGCTCCGTTATAAAATACATTCCGCGCCCCGTGACGGTGGGCTTTACAAACGGCATAGCCGTCATAATTTTTTCGACGCAGATAAAGTCGTTTTTCGGCCTGTCTGTCGACACCCCCGCCGATTTTATCGAAAAGATGAAGGCGCTTTTCGGCGCTTTCGGCACGATAAACTGGCAGACCACGCTTGTGGGGGCAGTCTCGCTTGCGGCCATTATATTGTGGCCCGTAAAATGGAGGCGGCGCTTGCCGGGCTCGGTGGTGGCCCTCGTTGTCGGAACTCTTCTTGCGGCGCTTTTCGGGCTGAATGTGGACACGATTGGCTCGACCTTCGGCGGCATACCGGACTCTCTGCCCGCCTTCCAAATTCCCGAATTTAAGTGGGGCGAGCTGCGGGGGCTGATTGTGCCGTCGCTTACAATCGCGATTTTGGCGGCGATAGAGTCGCTGCTTTCGGCGGTTGTCGCCGACGGCCTGATTGAGGACAGGCACGACTCGAACCAGGAGCTTGTCGCGCAGGGAGTGGCCAACATCGTAACGCCGTTTTTCGGCGGCATACCCGCCACCGGCGCAATCGCGAGAACCGCCGCCAACGTTAAAAACGGCGCGAAAACGCCCGTGGCGGGCATCGTCCACGCGGTTACGCTTTTGCTCATTCTTCTTATTTGCGCGCCGCTTGCAAAATTCATTCCGATGAGCTGCCTTGCGGCGATTTTATTTGTCGTATCCTTCAACATGGGCGACTGGCGCGAATTCGCTTTCATAAACAAAATGACGAAAAGCGACGCCTTCGTGTACCTTTGCACTTTCGTTTTGACGGTGCTCTTTGACCTGACCGTGGCGGTTGAGGTCGGAATGCTTGTTTCGGCGCTCTTTTTCATACGCCGCATAACGCACTCGACGCATATCGACGCCTTTGACCGCGAGGCCGAAAGCCTCGAGAACCTCGAATCGCTCGACGGCTACGAAAACCCCCGCGGCGTCATGATTTTCCGCATTTTCGGGGCGCTGATGTTCGGAGCTGCCGACAAGCTTGACGGCGTTCTGCGCGGCAACGCCGTCCCGCCCAGAGTCGTGATTTTAAGAATGCGCACCGTAATGGCTCTCGACTCTACCGCAATCAACGCGCTCGACCGCCTCAACTCAAAAATCAGGGCTACGGGCGCGGTTCTGCTGCTTTCGGGCACGCACTCCCAGCCCCTGCAGATGATTCATAAATCGGGGCTCGCCTCCAAAATCGGCGAGGACAACATTTGCGAGAATATCCATG
>JAGBOM010000236.1 GCA_017633865.1 Opitutales bacterium | reverse complement strand
TTTTAGAAGATTGGCGAGCTTTGCCGACGACGTCGTCTTGCCGCTGCCGTGGAGGCCGACCATCAAAATTTTAAGCGGGCGGATTTCAGAAAGCTCCGTCTGCCCTTCGCCCAAAAGCTTTACAAGCTCGTCGTTTATTATTTTTACGAACTGCTGGGCGGGGGTGACGCTTTGCAGGACTTCCGCGCCCAGGCTTTGGGTTTTGACCCTTTCAATAAACTCCCTTACAACTTTGAAGTGCACGTCCGCGCCGAGCAGAGCCTGGCGCACGTCGCCTAATGCCTGCGAAATGTTGTCTTCGGAGAGTTTGCCGAGCCCCCTTATGTTGCGGAGAGCCTTTGTGATTTTTTCCGTTAAATTTTCAAGCATAATATAAATTAGGTAATAATTAGCCCAAGGCAAAATAGCCTTCAAGAAAATAAAGCAGGGGGAGGCTAAGCCAAAAGCTTGGCGAGCTCCACGGCCTTGGCAAACGAGTTCGGGCTTGCGATATTTTTTCCCGCGATGTCGAAGCCCGTGCCGTGGTCGGGGCTTGTGCGGATATGGCTAAGCCCCATTGAAATGTTTACAGCGCAGTCGAACTCAATGCTTTTTAGGGGCGCGAGCCCCTGGTCGTGATACATGGCCACAACCGCGTCGAATTCGCCTTTTAGGTGGCGGTTAAAGACGGTGTCGGGGGGCAGGGCGAGGCTTAAATTCGGGTATTTTTCTTTTAGGCTCTCTATGGCGGGGTTTATAATTTCGATTTCCTCCATGCCCAAAATCCCGCCTTCGCCCGCATGCGGATTCAGCCCGCAGACGGCGATTTTAGGCGAGGGGGCTTTGCGTATTTTTTTCGCGAGAGCCGCCGCCGCGGAGACGGCGCGGCCGATGTTTTCGGCGTTGATTGCCCGCGGAACTTCCGATAGCGGAATGTGCCAAGTGGCCAAAGACACAATCATTCTTTCCCCCGCAAAGCACATCACTGGAGCGCCGCCCCATTGCGATTCAAAAAACTCCGTCTGCCCCACGAAATCAGGACTTACCTTTTTCATCCAAAATTTGCTTACGGGCGCGGTTACTACCGCGGAGCATTCGCCGGTCTCGCAGCTTTTGGCGGCGGCCTTTAAAGCGTCGAGGGCGAGCTGCGCGCCTTCCGCGCAGGGATTTCCGGGAATGAATTTCGCGCTTGCGGGAATTTCGCATTTTGAAATTTCGCCGGGCAATTCGCTTAAAAACTCGGCGTGGGCGAAAATTTTAACGCCGCCAAAATCCGCGGGGTGCGAGGCAATCCACTTTTTTATGATTTCGCGCCCCACGCCGCAGGGGTCGCCGACGGTTAAAGCGATTTTTTTCATAAGCTATTAGCCGATTTTGCGCGGGCGCAAAATCGGGCGCCCGCCCTCGGTGTCGACAAAGAATTGCAAAAAGATTTTGCCCTCGGCGGTGCTTGCCATGCCGCTTTCGAGAGCCTGCCTTGCGTTTCTGCGCGGCGAGCCGCCCGCGTACACAAAGAGGTACAGCTTTCTTAGCTCGTCAATCGCCTCCTTCGGCGTCTTTCTACGCATAAGCCCGACGACATTTAAGCCTGAAATATTGTTGCGCCCGTAAGCGATGACGTACGGGGGGACGTCTTCCGAGCTTGCGGAGCAGCCGCTGATAATCACGCCGCAGCCAACCTGGATTTTTTGGTGGAGCATTACGCCGCCTGAAATGAACGTGTCGTCGCCGACATGCACATGGCCCGCAACCGCGCTGAACGACGCGAGTATGACCCTGTCGCCTAAAACGCAGTCGTGGCCGACGTGGGAATTCGCCATCAAAAGGCAGTTTTTGCCGATTTTTGTGGCGGCGCCCTCGAATGTCGCGCGGTGGATAGTGGAGCCCTCGCGCACGACGGTGCCGTCGCCGATTTCGACATAGGTTTTAAGATTGCTATCGAAATGCAGATCCTGGGGCTCGCCGGCTATGGTGCAAAAGCCGCAAATGCGGCAGTTCGCGCCGATTTTCGCGCCGCTATAAATATGGGCGTTCGGCTCTATTACGGTGTTTTCGCCGATTTCGACGCCGCTTTCCACTATCGAAAACGCGCCTATCACAGCGCTTTCGGCGATTTTCGCGCCGCTTGAAACTATTGAGCTTTGATGAATGTTCGACATAAAAATGATTAAAAAAATTCTTCCCGAAAATTAAACCTTTCGCGAAAAAAATAAAGTAAAAATTTTTCCGCTCCCGCTTGCGAAACGGCTTGGGCTTGCCGCCGCGCAGGCCGCCGAACCCCCGCCGCCGCAAAAGCCTCGAAGCCCGATTTTTTTAGAATTTTGTTGAAAGCGGGCCGCCGCCGTGTATGAATGTTTAAATAAATAATTTTGAAGATGGACCCGATTTACGAGAAAATCATAAGACCCGTATTTTTTAGGCAGGACCCCGAAGCCGTGCACGCGCTCGCCGTCAAGGCGCTGAGAATGCTCGGGGCTTTCGCGCCCCTGCGCTCGGCGATGGAAAAGTTCAACCTCGTGCGCGACGAAAACCCCGTAAAAGTTTTCGGCGTGGAGTTCCCGAACAGGGTGGGGCTTGCCGCGGGCTTCGACAAGGACGCCCTCGCGTTCCGCGCCGCCGCCGCCCTCGGCTTCGGCCACGTAGAAATCGGAACCGTAACCATGCACAAGCAGTCCGGCAACCCGAAGCCCCGCGTGTTCCGCTACCCGCAGGACGAGGCTCTCGTAAACTACTTCGGCTTCCCGAACGAGGGCGCGGAGAATATCGCCCATACGCTCTCCAAAACTTTCGACAAAAAAACGAAGAAAATCCCGCTCGGCGTAAACATAGGCAAGTCCAAAATTACGCCGCTTGAGGAGGCCGCCAAGGACTACGTTTTTTCCTACAACGCTCTAGCCGACTACGCGGACTATTTCGCAATCAACGTAAGCTGCCCGAACCTGCCCGACGTGCGCAAGCTCCAGCTGGGCGAAAACCTCCGCGAGCTTTTAAACGCCCTTAAGGCGGCGGACGCGGAGCGAGCCTCAAAGCTCGGCAAGGCGAAAATCCCGATGCTCTTAAAAATCTCCCCAGACCTCACTTTCAGGGAGATAGACTCTATTCTGGAAACCGTTTTCGACCTCGGCGTTGACGGCATTATAGCAACCAACACAACCTCGACCAGACCCGAAAGCATGGCGGGCTACGCCGAAAAAATCGGAGGCTTAAGCGGGAAGCCGATTTTTGAAAAATCCCTTCAGGCAGTTAAGTATGTCTGCGCGCAAAGCGGGGGCAAAATTCCTGTTATCGCTGTCGGCGGCATATATAACACCGAGTGCGCGGCAAAAATGCTCGACGAAGGCGCGTCGCTTGTGCAGATTTACACGGCGTTCATTTACAACGGGCCGTTCTTTGCAAAGGAGCTTGCAAAGAGCCTCCACTGGCGGAACAATCCGGAATGGATTTAAAAAAATCCCTCTTGAATTTTTAAGCCGCCCGCGCGCGGCTTTTTTTTTGATTCTCGATTTTGCGGGGAATCGGGCGCGCTTGCGGGCAAAAGAAAGCGTGGCTTGCCCGCTAAAAATTTTAAAAAATTTGCTTGATAGCCCGCGCAAAATCTGCTTGCATAAAAACTTTAAAAATCAAGGCGTGGTAGCCAAGTGGTAAGGCAAGGCTCTGCAAAAGCTTCACCGTGGGTTCGATTCCCACCCATGCCTCTTTTATTGTGGCCGCGGAAACTTCATGTTTTACGCGGTTTTTTGTTTGTTTTAAAGGAGTTTTGCCGATTTCGCAAAATTATTGTGTTGCGCTTTTCCGCGGAAAAGTATGTTATTGTGAGCATCAAAAAAGGACACAAAAAGGACACATAAAAGGCCTAAAAAGATTTAAATCTATATATTTTTGCTATGAAAAATCCGCCGAAAAAAAAGACGCCCCCCGCTAAAAATATCCGCAAGCTCGCAAACGGAACAATTTATTTTATAGACCAGTTCACTGAAAACGGCAAAAAAACAAGAAAATTTTATAGAAGCGAATATGAAAGGCAGCAGGCCCGCGCCGCGAGAAAAACCGCCCAAAACTCCGCAATCAAAAAAATAGCGGAGGCGGAAATTTCCCCGGAGAGGCTATTGGACATCGGCAATGCCTTAAAAATACTGCCCCCGGGATTGTCCATCACGCAATGCGTCGAAATCGCCGTAAAACAAACCGCCCCCGAAAAACCCTTAGAGCGGTGCCTTGACGAGTTTATGCTTACAAAAAAGCACATAGACCCCCATTCGCAGACTACCGCAAAAAATAGGATTCTTAAATTCTTTAACGCCTATGGCGGATTCGAAGCGGCAACAGCCCAAAATGTTTTGAAGTTTCTTGCGAATGTTTCCGATTCCGAAAAATCAAAAAAGCACCACGCCGCCGCGTTGAAGGAATTTTTTGAGTGGCTGCAGGTGCGCAAATATTTTTTGGCCAACCCGTTTTTGGAAATCCACAAAAGCGACATGCCCCGGCCGCAAAAGGCAAAAAGAAAACGAATCCCCATTTCGGACATCGCCGCCTTTTTTGCGGAGTGTGAAAAGCTACTGCCGCAGTTTGC
>JAGBOM010000235.1 GCA_017633865.1 Opitutales bacterium | reverse complement strand
GAGCTTCTGCGGTACTCGTTTATAAGCAGGTTTCTCGCGATCTTGAAAAGATACGAGGAAAATTTCGCGCTCGCCGAGTACGAGGAGCCGGCCCGGTAAAGATTTATAAACGCGCTTTGCGTCAAATCCTCGGCGGTCGCGGCGTTGCCTATCGAACGGTAAAAGAAATTCATAAGCGGATTTTTCCACTTTTCCACAAGAATCCTAAACGACTGCTCGGAGCCCTTCGCCGCCTGGAGCATAAGCAAAGAATCTTCGTCCGCGCCCTGCGCCAGCGGGGGATTTTGCGTTTCCTTTATTCCGTTCATCGAAAAATATAACGACGGATTTCGCGAAAAGTTGCAAGTTTTTAAAAAATTTAAAAAAAAAGCTGGATAAGTTCAAAAAAAACGCTAAATTTGGGCGTTTAATTTTTATTTACAAAACAAAGGAAGAAAATGAGCGGATTAGTAGCATGGTCATCCAGAGCAAAGCGCAAGCCGATTAAAAAAGCGGCGGGCAAAAAACCCAACGCGCACAATTTGCGCGCGCTTGCCTCCCGCAAGAGAAAGATTAAGGAACGCAACGCGAAGCTTGCCGAAAAGGCTCGCAAAGAAGCCATCGCCAAGGCTGTGGCGGAAAAAAACGCGTAAGTCGGCATTTATAGCAAAAAAAACTTGCAAAGCCGAATATAAGTGGTACCTTGGTTGGCTTTCAATTTTATAAAAACAGGAGCGTTGATTTTATCATGTCAAGAATATGTTCAGTTACAGGCAAGCGCCCGGTAAAAGGTCGCGTTATCATTCATAAGGGCCAGAGCAAGAAAAGCGGCGGCATCGGCTTGCAGCTCGTCAAGCAGAACAACCGCGTATTTAAGCCCAATGTCCAGCGCGTCCGCGTCCGCCTGGCAAACGGCCAGATAAAGCGCGTCTGGGTCTGCGCAAAGGCCATCAAGGCCGGCTTGGTCGAAAAGGCCTAAGCGGCTTCGCGCAAAAAAAAATCCCCCCGCCCGTTAAAATTTTCAAGCGCGGGGCGGTTTTGTCAAAAAAAAGCCTCCGTTAGCGGCGGCTTTTTTATTTTTGCCCAAAAGCGGAGCCCTTTTTTGGGAAAACCGACCGCCGCAAAAAAGAGCCGCGCCCCCATTCCGCGCGGCTTTCAAAAAAACAAAAGTTTCCGAAAAATTTTTTCGGCAAAGCTTTGCGCAGCGGCTATCAAAAGATTTTCTTTCGCTTAAAAAATTTGAAAATCGGCTTGTAAAAAAAGCAAAAATCCGTAGCTTCAAACAATATTCTATGTCGGAAGGCTATCAAGTAATCGCGAGGCGCTACCGCCCCAAACAGTTCGACGAGCTCGTCGGGCAGGAGCATATCGTGCGCACGCTAAAAAACGCGATTCAGTCGAACCGAATCGGCCACGCCTACCTTTTTGTGGGGCCGAGGGGAACGGGCAAAACAACAGTCGCAAGAATTTTCGCAAAAGCCCTGAACGCGCAGGGCGGCCCCAGCGTCCGCCCCGACGACAACACCGAAATCGCCAAATCCATAATGGACGGCTCCTGCATGGACGTTGTCGAAATCGACGGCGCTTCAAACCGCTCCATCGAGGAAATCCGCAAGCTGCGCGACGACTGCAAATACTCGCCCACGGTCTGCACCTATAAAATCTACATAATAGACGAAGTCCACTCCCTGACTTCCGACGCCTTCAACGCGCTTTTAAAAACGCTCGAAGAGCCGCCCGCGCACGTAAAATTCATATTCGCCACAACCGAGGCGAACAAGGTTCTTGGCACAATCACCTCGCGCTGCCAGCGCTTTGAATTTAGGCCCATACCCGAAGAGCTTATAGCCTCGCACCTCGCGAAAATCTCGAAGCTTGAGGGCATAGAAACGACGGAAGAGGCTCTGCTTGCCGTCGCCCGCCTCGCAAACGGCGGCATGCGCGACGCCCAAAGCATACTCGACCAAATGATTTCGTTCTGCGGCAAAAAAATCGGCCTTGACGACGTTGTGAACGTCTACGGCCTCGCCGGGCCCAAGCGCATAGAAAGCCTCGCCTCGCAAATGGCGGCGGGGGACTGCGCGAAGGTGATAGAGTCTGTCGGCGAGCTAATCGAAAACGGCTGCGACCTTTATAGAACCCTCTGCGACCTTCAAATATACCTGCGCGACGCCATGCTAAAATCGCTAAACAGCGGCTGGCGCGACTTTGGCACAAAACAGCTTTCAACCGAGCAGATAACGCGAATGCTCGACGTCCTCCAGGCCGCCGAAAAGGGGCTTAAAAACGGGCTTTCCGAGCGGGCGAATTTCGAGGTCGCGCTTTTGAAGGCGGTGGAGCAAAGCCGAACAAGGGCTATAAACACCCTTATAAAGGAACTTGAAAAGCTTTCGGCCGCGCCGCAAGAAACGCAAAAAAAAAATAGCTGACCTGCTCTCGCGCGCGCTGCAGGAGGAAAACGATTTCGCCGCCGCCTACGCTCCAATAGTCCGCCGCAAATTTACGCGAGACACCGAGGCCGCAAAAATAAGCTCAGAAGCAGAGCAAAACGCAAAGCGCAAGCTTGAAACCTTCGCGCCCGACACCCCCGAATTTGAAAGCGCCCTTAAAAAAATTCCGCCCGCGCTTCTGGAGCTATTGATGGACCAATTCAAGGCAAAGCCCTCCGCGCTTCTGCGCGGGGCGTTCCAAGAGCAAAAGAAAACGCCTGAAGCCCCCGCCCAAGAGGAGGCCGCCGATGAGGAAATCGAATTTGCGGACTCCCCCGAAGACGACGACTCAGACGACGAATAAATTTAGCGGGCGCAAAATTTCCATACCCCGCCGCCCTCAAAACAAATCCGCCCGATTTCGCGCGCAATAACAAAATATTTTTACCGCGCAAAATCCGCAAACTTGCGGATATTTTTTTAGACAAACGCGGAAACGCACAGCTTTCCCCACAACAACTCCGCAACGCCCCCGCGGCGCTTTCCCTAAAATCTCCGCCGCCTAAAAAATTTTTCTTTCCGCTAAAAAAAGAACTACCGCCGCAAAAGCCACTCGGCCGCGCTGACGCTACTTGGGGCGGTCAGCGCCCGGCGCAAGGCTTCGGAATCGGCGCGGGTCTGCTCGAGAACGCGCGGGTCTGAAATACACGCCTTTATGCGGTCCGCAATGCTTTTTGGCTTTGCGTCAAACTGTATAAATTCGGGCCATGCGGGCTTTTTTAAAATGATGTTCGCAATGCTTAGATATTCGACTTTAACAAACATTCTGCCCACAAAATACGTTATGGGGTTTGCCACATAAACAATCGCGCCCGGAATCGCCTGCAAGCACGCCGAAAGCGAAATCGTGCCCGAGCTCATTAAAGCGGCCTTCGCGCCTATCCGCGCGGGGTCTGAAATTTTGCGAAGCTCCACCCTGCCCTCAAGGTCGGGAAATTTTTTAAGCGCGCCTTGCAAAACCCCCAAAATCAAGTCGCTCGGGTAAGGCACGACAGCCCTCTCGCCGTCCAACAAACGCAGAGCCCCAAGCATCCGCGGGAAAATTTTTTCGACCGCCGCCTTGCGGCTCCCGGGCATAAATAAAAGAGCCCCGTCCTTGTCGAAATACATCTTCGGCTTGAAAGACTCGCCCATAAACGGATGCCCCACAAACGTGGTTTTTAGGGAAGTGTCCGCGTAGCATTCTGGCTCGAAGGGGAAAATCACCGCCAGCTCGTCCAAAAGCTCCGCCATCTTAAACCTGCGCTTGGCCTTCCACGCCCAGATTTGCGGGCTGATGTAGTATTTTAAAACTATGCCCCCTCCGCCCTTCACGCTCAAGCCCTCGTCCTTCAAGCGCTTTGCGATATGCAAATTAAAGCCCGGGTAGTCCACAAAGCAGACGGTTTTAGGCCTGTGCTTTTTTATCCAGCCGATAAGCTCGTCGGAAAGCTTTTTGAAGGCGGAATAGTTTTTTAAAACCTCCACAAGGCCGACGACCGAAAACGACGTCATGTCAAACAAAAGCTGCGCGCCCCGCTTTTTTAGAGCCCTGCCGCCCAAAGCGCAAAAGCTCGCGTCCGGATTTATTTCGCGGGCTTTTTCAAGCATGCGCGCCGCCTGCTCGTCGCCGGAATGCTCCCCCGCGATAATCAAAAAGTCGCACTGGCCGTCCTCCGGCGGCGGAAAATTAAAGCTGCGCGCAATCCCCGACATCTACTTTTGCTGCAAGTTCGGCGCTATTTGCCTTGTGATTTCAAGGGCGATTTCAAGAGCCTTGCCGCCCAGATTCGCGCCGACTTTCGGGTTTTTGTGGTTTAGCACGCAGTCGGCAAAGCTGTCGAGCTCCGCCTTGAGCGGCTCCTGCTTGTCGAACGGGACTTCGATTTGCTCGATGCCGCTTTCGCCCACCTTAACGATGTGCCCCGACTGGTTCATGAAGTCCAAAGACATGTACCCCCCGCGCTGGAAAAGCCGCAAATCCCTAACCCTTTTAAGGCTTACGCGGCTTGCGTTCAAATCGGCTACGCACCCGTTTTTGAATTTGATTCTCGCGTTTGCGATGTCCTCGGTGCGGCTTAAAACGTTCACGCCAACGGCGTCCACCGACTCCACCTCGGAGTTCGCAAGCTTTAAAACAATTCCGATGTCGTGAATCATCAAATCCAAAACAACGCCGACCTCTGTGCCGCGCAGCTTAAACTCCGCAAGCCTCTCGGTCTTGATGTATTTGGGGTTGGAGACGTGCGCCTCCATAAAATTCATCACGGGGTTAAAATGCTCGATGTGCCCGACCTGCACGGTCAAATCCTTCTCGCGGGCGAGGCGGACAATTTTCTGCGCGTCCTCTACCGAAGTGCAAATGGGCTTTTCAATCAGTAAATGGCAGCCGCGCTCCAAAAGAGGAAGGGCGACCTCCGTGTGGCGGTCGGTCGGGACGACGACGCTCAAAGCGTCGGCAGCGTCCGCCAAAGCCTCTATTGTCGGGAAAACCCTGCAGCCGTGCTTCGCAGCGATTTCCGCGGCGCGCTCCGAATTGGAATCGAAAACGCCTACAAGCTCGGTCTTTTCAAGTTCGGAATAAATGCGGGCGTGGTGCTGGCCCAAATAGCCCACGCCGATAACGCCGCAACGAAGCTTCTTTTTATTTTCCATATAAAATAAAGTCTCTATTTTTTTCGCGAAAATTCAAGCACAGATTTCAAGGGCGAAGGCTGCGCCCTCGACGTCGGAAGCTCCGCTTCCTCTCTGTGGTTATGCGGCGGGGTAGCCACCCCGCCTATTCTGTTAGTACACGCATTGCTCGCGCAATGGCTCGCTTGGTATTTTCCGAAAAGAATGGCGAAGGCGGAGCCCTTGACCCTCGGAAGCGAAGGCTGCGCCCTCGACGGAAAATGCTTGCGCATTTGGACTCGCT
>JAGBOM010000234.1 GCA_017633865.1 Opitutales bacterium | reverse complement strand
GGTGCCCGCGGAGGCTTCGCAGTCGGAGCCCGTGATAGGCTTTGTGCCGAAAAAAATATATTCCGGCATAAACCCCGTCGATTCCCCCGCCTACATTGCGGGCTTGGCCGAGGGCGACAGGGTTCTGGAAGTGGACTCTCACCGCGTCTCAACTTTCGGCGAAATCGCCGAGGCCGTAGCGATGGGGACGGGCAGGTCTAAGGACGGCAGGCCCGAATGCGTCTTTAAAGTTTTGCGCGGCGGCAGGGAGCTTTTTATTACCGTAAACCCCGCGCTTGTTCCAACCAACATGCGCTCCGGCGACAGCTTAAGAACCGTCGGCGTTTATCCCGCAAGCGGGCTTGTGATTTCGGAAGTAATGCCCGGCTCCCCCGCGTTGAAGGCGGGGCTGAAAGCGGGGGATAAAATCGTGAAAATCGACGGCAAACCGTTTTATTCAAACTACCAGATTTCCGAATACCTTGCGGAGGCGAACGGGGCGAAGTCGGTAATAGAGGTTTTGCGCGGCGGCAATCTTTTGACCTTCGAGGCCGCGCCGCAAAAAGTTGTTTTGACAAAGCCCTACGCGAGCGTCTCGTCAAAAGACGGGATTTTGTTCAGCCTGTTTTGCTCGACCTACGGCGGGGAGGACGCTTTCTCGACGCTTTCAAAGGGGACGCTTCGGCTCTTGGACGGCGACTTCTCGAAGCCGGAGCTTGCGGGGCTGAATGTCGGCGACGTTCTGCTGAAAGTTTCGGAAAACAGCGTTTCGAGCCTTTCGGATTTTACTACTCTCTTCAACTTCCAGAGCGCGACAAACCCCGTAAAGCTTACGTTCTCGGCCTTAAACGGAACCGACTTGCGCGAAGTCGCCGTGCCAAAGGGATATTCCGCGAAGTGGGAGGAGCCGAAGTTTAAATATATGCTCGGGTATAAAATCGCCGAGGAGGCGAAAGTGGAGCACCCCGGCGTTGTCAGGCAGTTTAGAGAAAACATTTGGCGCACTTGGGGCGCGCTAAAGAGCCTTTTCAGCCCCTCGAGCGACATAGGCCTGCGGCACCTGACGGGCCCGATAGGCATAGGCAGGGCGATGTACAAATTTTCGATTATGGATTTTTCGCTCGCGCTTTCTTTCGTCGTTTTGATAAACATAAACCTCGCCATTTTAAACATGCTGCCCATACCCGTTTTGGACGGCGGGCACATAATGTTCGCGCTCGCGGAAAAGATTATGGGCAGACCCGTCCCCTACGCGGTCGCGGCGGCGCTTCAGGGCGGGTTTATGATATTCTTTTTGGCTGTGATGGCCTACGTCGTCTATTTCGACGTGGCAAGATGGCGGGGCGACAGGGCGATGGAGTCCCTCTCGGGCGTGGCCGACAGCTTCTACATTAAGGACGTAAAATTTAAGTAAAAAAATACGACAATGGAAAACTACTGCATATCCAGATTTAACTGCGTGAGGCTCAAGACCCGCGAGGTGCTCGCCGGCGGCCTCGGCATAGGCGGCGACAACCCCATAAGAATACAGTCCATGACCAACACCAAGACCATGGACGTCAAAGCGTCGGTTGCGCAGTGCATACAGCTTGCGGAGGCGGGCTGCGAAATCATAAGGCTCACCGCCCAGAATTTGGACGCGGCCAAAGCCTTGAAGGACATTTCAAAAGGCTTCCGCGCCGCGGGCTTCCAAAATCCGCTCGTGGCCGACATCCACTTTCTGCCCGCTACCGCCATGGAGGCCGTTGAGCACGTCGAAAAAATCCGCGTAAACCCCGGCAATTTTAGCGACAAGAAAAAAACAGCCCTCGTAGAGTATACGGACTCGCAGTACGCCGAGGAGCTCGACCGCGTCCGCGAAAAGTTCGCCCCGCTTGTAAAGAGGTGCAAGGAGCTGGGAAGAGCCATGCGCATAGGCACAAACCACGGCTCGCTTTCCGACCGCATAATTAGCCGCTATGGAGACACCCCCCTGGGCATGGTTGAGGCCGCCCTCGAATTCGCCCGCATCTGCCGAGACCTTAGCTACAACAACTTCGTATTCTCTTTCAAGGCAAGCAACACAAAAATTATGACCGCCACCTACCGCCTCGCCGTAAAAAAGATGCGCGCCGAGGGCTTCGACAACCCCCTGCATTTGGGCGTGACAGAGGCGGGCTTCGGGCTTGACGCGCGCATAAAAAGCGCGATAGGCATTGCGGGGCTTCTCGCCGACGGCGTGGGCGACACAATAAGGGTTTCGCTTACGGAAGACCCCGTCGAGGAGGTTCCCGTGGCCATGGAGTTTGTGAAAATCGCCGAGAGGCTGCGCGCCGAAAAGGCCTGCCCGCAAATCGACGAGGGCTTGGACTTCTTCTCGTACTCGCGCAGAAAAAGCGGGGCCGTCGAAATTAACGGCGTAAAAGTCGGCGGCGACAGCGTCCCGAGCGTAGCGGTTTTCGGAAAGAGCCAAAACGCGGAATTTAATTTCGATTCTGACGGCAAATGCTCGGGCTTTAAGTTCGCAAAGCCCGCAAGCGCGCAGGAGCTTTTAAATGAGCTTTCAAGCGCGGAGGCGGTCGCGGCCGAAATCCCCGCAGACCTCCTTCCCGAATTTGCCGGGGCAATCAGGGGCGCGGGCGGAAAGATTGTCGTTTGCCCGTCCGCCCCGCAAGGCGGCAGGCACGCCGTGGGCGAGGCGAGAGCTCTCGCCGCGGGGCTTAAAAAGCTTTCAATAGCGTGCCCGGTTTGGCTTAAATTCGACGCGTCAAAATGCGTTTTCCCGAAAGGCTCGGAGGAGTCAAAGCTAAACGAGGCGAGCGCCTACATAGGCTCGCTTCTTGCCGACGGCATCGGCGACATCGCAAGCGTCGAAATTTCCGCAAACCCCGAGAGGAATGCGGAGCTTGCCCTCGCCATTTTGCAGGGCGCGCGCGCAAGAAAGTCGAAGGCCGAATACGTCGCCTGCCCGAGCTGCGGCAGAACGCTCTACAATATTCAGGAAACCGCCGCCGCCATTAAGGCTCGCACGCAGCACCTTAAGGGGCTTACGATAGGCATTATGGGCTGCATCGTAAACGGCCCGGGCGAAATGAGCGACGCCGATTTCGGCTACGTAGGCGGCGCGCCCGGCAAAATCAACCTTTACAAAAACAAGACCTGCGTAAAGGCCAACATTCCGCAGGAGCAGGCCATAGAAAAGCTAATAGAGCTCATTAAGGAAAGCGGCAAGTGGGTGGAGCCCTAAGCGCCGCGCGAAGCTTTCAGAACGCAAAAAAGCCCGAAAATTTCGGGCTTTTTTTGTTTTTATTTATAAAATTTCGGGGCTTTTTTCTTTCTTTTTCCCCCGATTTTTTGCGCGGGGTTCGCTATTCGACGGGGTAGGAGCCGAGCCATTTTACAAGCGGCACCTCCTCTTTTAGGCGCTTAAAGACCATCTGCACGTTTTCGTCGTCGATATGCCCCAAAAAGTCGATGAAAAACAGGTAGTCCCAAAGCTTTTTGTGGCTCGGGCGCGATTCTATGCGCGTCAAATTTATGCCGTAGCGGCCGAAGGGCAAAATCATGTCGCAAAGCGCGCCCGGCCTGTCGTTTAAAGAAATTACGACGCTCGTTTTGTACTGCACGCCATCGGCTTTCGGCGACGGCTTTTTGCCGACAACCAGAAAGCGCGTGATGTTGTTTTTCATGTCCTGAATGTGCGCCTCGAGAATCGGAACTTGGTATGACTTCGCCGCAAGCTCGCTTGCCACGGCGGCTATTTCGGCGTTTTCAAGCGCGAGCCTTACGGCTGTGGAGGTGCTTTCAACGTACTCGATTTGGGCGTTGGGCAGATTGCGGCGTATCCAGTTGCGGCATTGGCCTATGGCCTTGTCCTTAGAGCAGATTTTGCGAATCGTGGAAAGCGAGCCCCTCGAAATCAGGCACTGCTCTATGGGCAGGTAGATTTGCCCGACTATCGTAAGGTTGCTTTCGGCGAGCATATCCATAGTGTGCAACACCGCGCCGTCGGTCGAGTTTTCTATGGGGACTACGCCGTAGTCGCATTCGGCAAGCTCCACAGACGAGAAAATATCGGGAATTGACGGCATCGCGCGGTAGTTTACGCTCGAGCCGAAATTTTTTATGGCGGCCTGCTCGGTAAAGGTCGCGGCGGGGCCAAGATACGCCACTTGCAGCTTCTTTTCGGCGGAAATGGACGCGGATATGATTTCGCGGTAAATCGCCTTTAGCGAAGCCTCGTCTATTTGCCCCCCGTTCTTTTTTAGAAGATGCTCGAAAACCTTTGTTTCGCGGCCGGGCGCGTAAATGTCCTCGCCCGCCTCGAGCTTGATTTTTCCGATTTCCTTTGCGCAGGTTATTCTGCGGCTTAAAAGCTTGAGTATTTCGGAGTCGATTGAGTCTATCTCTTCTCGGAATTTGTCTTTCATAATTTTTGAAAAAAATATAGCCTCGCGCGCGAAATTTTAAAGAAAAATTTTTTTCGCGCTAAATGCCGTTTTGGGAGCCCGTTTGGCCGCCGCTTTCGCCCGCTTCGCCTTCGGGATTCGCGTTTTGGGCTGGGCTTTGGGCGGAGTTCTCGGGGGAGTCGGAGGGCAGGCCGACGTCGGAATTGCCGAACTTCTGCGGGTTCGACGCCCTTTCAATCCACTCCGAAATCTGGTTCGGGCTCAGCACGTCCGAAACCGGCAGCTCCTCTATCGAGCTTACGCCGACGTACTCCAAAAATTCCGGAGTCGTGCCGTACTGGAGCGGGCGGCCCGGGAGGTCGGCGCGGCCGGTAATCTTGATTAGCCCCTTGTCGGAAAGCCGCGCTATGGCGGAGTCCGCGCTTACGCCCCTAATCGCCTCTATTTCCGCCCTCGTTACGGGCTGGCGGTAGGCGACAATCGCGAGGGTTTCGAGCGCGGACTGCGTGAGCCTTTGCGGGCGCGGGTCGTTCCTTAAAAGCCTGACCCAGTCGGCGTACTCGGGGGCGATAGACATCTTAAAGCCGTTGGGCCCGAGCAGGAGCTTCCAGGGCTCGGAGTTTTGCTCGAGCTCGGCGGAGATTTCGTCCATAGCCTCCCTGATTTGCGTCGCGGTAAGGAGGGTGGGCACTTGGGCTATGAGGTCTTTCATGACGCTTTGGCCGCCGCCGAGAGGGGCGGGCGCGCCTTCGCCGCCTTCGTCGCCGCCTTCAACGTTTTCGCCCGGGCCTTCTTCGGCCTCGTCGTGGTATCTGGAAATGACCGCCTGAATGTCCTTAATCGAAAGCCACTCGCTTGTTGAGAGCAATAGAGCCTTCAAAATTTTCTTCAAATTGAATTGCATATAAAAAAAACTTCGCCTAATACTTTTAAAGTCATTTGATAATCCCACAACAAAAAAATTTTATGTTTAAACGCAAATCGTCAAAAAGTTTTGAAGGCAGAAACATGGCGGGCGCCCGCTCTTTGTGGCGCGCCACGGGAGTGAAGGAGGAGGATTTTAATAAGCCGGTAATAGCGGTGGCGAATTCCTTTACGCAGTTTGTGCCCGGGCACGTCCATTTGGACGAGGTCGGCAAATTCGTCCGCGAAAAAATCGAGGAGTTCGGCGGCATAGCCAAGGAGTTCAACACAATCGCAATAGACGACGGCATCGCGATGGGGCACGGCGGCATGCTATATTCGCTCCCCTCGCGCGAGCTTATCGCCGACAGCGTCGAGTACATGGTAAACGCCCACTGCGCCGACGCCCTCATATGCATATCAAACTGCGACAAAATCACCCCCGGCATGATGATGGCCGCCATGCGCCTTAACATCCCCGCAATCTTTGTAAGCGGCGGGCCGATGGAATCCGCCAAAATCGAGCTTGACGGCAAAACCGCGCAGATAGACATGATAGACTCTATGGTGGCGGGCGCGAACCCGAACGTGTCGGACGAGAGGTCGAAGGCCATAGAGCGCGCGGCCTGCCCGACTTGCGGCTCTTGCGCGGGAATGTTTACGGCAAACTCGATGAACTGCCTCGCCGAGGCCATAGGCTTTGCGCTCCCCGGCAACGGCACGACTGTCGCAACGCATACCGAGCGCAAAAACCTGTTCTCCCGCGCCGCAAAAAGAATTGTCGAAATGGCTCTCGACTATTACGACAACGAAAACATATCCGTCCTCCCGCGCTCAATCGCGACCCGCGAGGCGTTTTTAAACGCCATGAAGCTCGACATCGCAATGGGCGGCAGCACAAACACGGTTCTGCACCTTTTGGCAATCGCCCGCGAGGGCGGGGTGGATTTTTCGATGAAGGACATCGACGAGCTCTCGAGAATTACCCCGCACCTTTGCAAGGTTTCGCCGAGCGTGCCAAACATCCATATTCAGGACGTCCACCGCGCGGGCGGCGTTTACGGCATTTTGGGCGAGCTTGACCGCGCCGGCCTTTTGGACACGTCCGTCAAAAACGTAATGGGCTCGACGCTGAAAGAGGCGATATCCAAGTACGACATCGTCTCTTCCGAATGCTCCGACGAGACCAAGCATTTTTATACGGCAACGGGCGCGGGCGAGTTCAACATCCGCGCATTCAGCCAGTCCGCGTACAACGAAACTCTCGATACCGACCGCGCCGGCGGGGCAATCCGCAGCCTCGACAACGCCTACTCAAAAGACGGCGGCTTGGCGGTGCTCTTCGGCAATATCGCAAAGGACGGCTGCATAGTTAAAACCGCGGGCGTCGATAAAAGCATACTTAAATTTAAGGGAACGGCCAAGGTGTTCCACTCCGAGGGCGACGCAAGCAAGGCGATTCTCGGCGGCAAAATAGCCCCGGGCGACGTTGTCGTAATCCTTTACGAAGGCCCGAAGGGCGGGCCCGGCATGCAGGAAATGCTCTACCCCACAACATTCTTAAAGAGCATGGGGCTCGGCAAGCTTTGCGCGCTGCTTACAGACGGCAGATTTTCGGGCGGCACAAGCGGGCTCTCAATAGGGCACGCCTCCCCCGAGGCCGCCAACGGCGGCGACATCGCGCTCGTCGAGGACGGCGATAAAATCGACATCGACATTCCCGGCCGCAGAATTTCCCTGCTAATTTCGGACGAAGAGATGGACCGCCGCCGCGAGATTATGAAGAAGAACGGCTATTTGCCGAAGAGAGACAGGGTTGTTTCAAAAGCCCTGCGCTACTACGCAAAGAGCGTGGCGAGCGCGTCGGACGGGGCAGTACGCCTCGTTTAAACGGAGGCTTTTGGCGAAGAAGTTCGTTGCTTCGGCAAAAAGAAGCTCGGAATGAATTTTAAATTCTATTCCGAGCTTTTTTTGCTCTCGCGCCTGCTTCTTCATCCAAAATCCTCTCGCCTAAACAAGGGCGCGCCCTTGACCCTCGGAAGCTCCGCTTCCTCTCTTGTGTTGCTTCGGCGCGGAGTCCCGCGCCTCTTGTCTAAAGACGCATTGACTCGCGCAATAGCTTGTTTAGAAAAAATCCGAATAAAAAATAGTCTAATTAAAAAAATAGAAAAAAATAAAACCGTTCTGATTT
>JAGBOM010000233.1 GCA_017633865.1 Opitutales bacterium | reverse complement strand
TTTATTCTTTTTATTTTGGAAATTTTTTTTGTTCCTGTTCCCGCTTTTGTTGTTGCGGCGGAGTTTTCGGGAAGGGGGCTTTTGGCAGCCCAAGCTTGAAAACTTGTCCGCAAATTTCATCTATTAGACGAGGCTAACTCTACGGTTAATGCTTTCGTAATAAAGATAAAAATTTGAAGCGATAAAATTAGAAGCGTTTAACTTTGTCAACAAAAAAATTAGGCAATTTTAACTTTTTTTGAAAAAACTTCCGCCGCTCCTTAAAATATTGACACCAAAGCCCGCCGCCTAATATATAAAAAAGCGAAAGATTTTAATATTCATATGGCTTTTATAAAAAAACTCTGTCCGATGTTTTGCCTGGTTTTCGCTTGCGGGATTCTTTGCGCCGAAACCCCCGCCGAGAAGGAGCTTAAAAAGTATCAGGCCGTCCAAAACCGAGCCGACAGGCTCTACAAGGGGCTGAATGTAAAGCGCGACGTCGTCTACAAAAAGTTCCGCGGCAAAGACGTTACAATGGATTTGATTTTGCCGGCCAAAAAAGTGTTCGAGGGCGGCGCGCCGGTTTTTGTAAACATACACGGCGGCGGCTGGAACGGCGGCGACCGCTACCATGTCGGCGGAGACTGGGCGCGGAAAATGAACGATATGGGCATCGCCGTTGCAACAATTTCCTACACCTTCGCCGAGGAGGGCAAAACGGACATTTCAAACTGCATAATAGACTGCAAAGACGCCATGCGTTTCCTCGCCAAAAACGCGAAGAAGTTCGGGATAAACGCGGACAAAATCATAGTTTCGGGGCACTCCGCCGGCGGGCATTTGTCGCTTATGACGGCGCTTGCGCCCAACGACATGTTTGCGGGCGACGAGTCCTTAAAAAAGTACGAGCCCCATTTTATAGGCGTTATAGCCCGCGCTCCCGCCGCGTCTTTCATGAACCCCGAGCACGACTACCCCGGCACGGTTTCGTACGGCTCGTACTGCTTCGCGCGCCTTGTAGGCGGCTCGCAGACACAGATTGACGCCCTTAAAAAAATCAAAAACGAAAACGCCTACGAGTATCTTAAAAGGCAGAATCCCGAAGACCCGCGCGTAAAGCTTGCCGAGCTTGCAAGCCCCGTAAAATATTTGAGCAGCGACTCCTGCCCCATACTGATTTTCCACGGCGACAAGGACAATTTGGTGTCCTACAAAACCTCGAGGTACATGGCCGACCTCGCGAAAAAAATCGGCGCGCGCGTGGCGTACGTAGAAGTCGCAAACGCCGACCACGGGCTTGGGCCCGCCCCGCTTCCGAAGGAGCTTGCCGAGAAAAACCCCGGGCAAAAGTTTTACGATAGAATATCTGTCGACAAGGACTCGCAGGGCAAAATCAGCGATATGTTTATTTTGTCGGCCATATTCGATTCTTTAAAATCGCCGCAAAAATAACGGGCTTCGGAAAGAATTTATAAAAAAATTTTGCGCGGCAAAAATAAAAATTGCCGCGTTTTTATTTGCCCATCCTCCCCTGCGTAAAAAGCGCCGCCCCCCAAGAAAGCCCTACGCCGAAAGCGCACAAAACAGCCCTCATTCCCTCCTTTAACGCTCCGCATTTTACCGCCCTCGCGAGCGCTATCGGCACGGACGAGCCGCCGCAGTTGCCGATGTCGCCGATGTCGCAATAGATTTTTTCCCGCGGGATTGAAAGGCGGCGGGCGCAGGAGTTTACAAGCATTTCGCCCGCCTGGTGGAATATGAAAATGTCGATGTCCGAAACATTCAGCGAATTTTTAGCAAGCAGCCTGTTTACGGACTCAAAAACGGCCTTGTGCGCGAACGTGAAGATGTTTAGGCCGTTTACGTAAAGGTCGGAATTGCTGCGTATGTTGCCGTCGGCGTCGGCGAACTCCTTGCGGTCTTCGGGCGTGGGAGGTCGGCGGAAGCCCGAGGTCGGCAA
>JAGBOM010000232.1 GCA_017633865.1 Opitutales bacterium | reverse complement strand
CGGAAGTTTCGATGCCCGGCGGCTGCGTAATCGGAGCACGGCCCATAGACCTGCACATAAAAGGCCTGCGCGCGCTAAACTGCAATGTCGAAATAAGCGGCGGCTACCTAAACGTCGACGCCCGCAAAATGCGTGGGGCAAACATATTTTTGGGCGGCAGATTCGGCAGCACCGTAACGGGAACGGCGAACATCCTAATGGCCTCCGTAATGGCGCCCGGCACAACCGTAATAGAAAACGCGGCCTGCGAGCCCGAAATCGCCGATTTGTGCAAAATGCTCGTAAAAATGGGCGCGATTATCGACGGCATAGGCTCGCCGACACTCGA
Source organism: Opitutales bacterium (assembly GCA_017633865.1). Taxonomy (GTDB): domain Bacteria; phylum Verrucomicrobiota; class Verrucomicrobiia; order Opitutales; family Intestinicryptomonadaceae; genus Intestinicryptomonas. Next base: position 4,948 of record JAGBOM010000232.1, on the reverse strand, counting down.
AATTACGGGCGTCCCCCGCCTCGGCGGAACCTCCCACAGCGTTTTGCCCGACAGAATCGAAGCGGGAACGTGGATTTTGGCGGGGCTTGCCACAAAGGGTCAAATTTCCGTAAAGGGCGCGGTAAAAAAAGACTTGGGAGCGCTCGTCGACATTTTGGAAATGTCCGGCGCAAAACTAAAAGCCGTCTCCAAAAACGAAATTTTTGTGGACGGGCAAAACGCGGAGCTCCGCCCGATAGAGGCTATTACAATGCCCTACCCCAACTTCCCGACAGACCTCCAGGCGCAGCTTACCGCGCTAATGACGCAGGTTGACGGAATTTCGATTATCACCGAAAGAATCTACCCCGAACGCTTTATGCACGTGCCCGAACTCGCCCGAATGGGGGCGGACATCGTAAAGGAGGGGCCGAGCGCGATAGTAAGAGGCAAAACCCCGCTGACGGGCTCGCCAGTAATGGCCTCTGACCTCAGGGCGAGCGCGGCGCTGCTAATAGCCGCCCTCTCCGCCAAAGGCGAAACCTTTATACAAAGAATCTACCACCTCGACCGCGGCTACGAAAATATCGATAAAAAACTCGCCGCCCTCGGCGCAAACGTCGAACGCATAAGCGACTCCGCCCTCCCCGACTTCTAGCGAAGGCTACGCCCTCGACGGAAAATGCTTGCGCATTTTGTGTGATTCTGCGGCGCGGAGCCCCGCGCCTTTTCTGTTAGTACCCGCATTGCTTACGCAATAGCTTCTTTAGAGAAAAATCCGAATAAAAAATAGTCTTATAAAAAAAGAAAAAATAAAACCATTCGGAGTTCGCTGGTTTTTGTCGCATTGATTTTGGATGCGGAAGCAGGCGCAAGGAATAAAAAAGCTCGGAATAGAATTTACATTCATTCCGAGCTTCTTTTTGCCGAAGCAACGAACTTCCGCGCCAAAATCAATCGCCTAAAGTTCTTTGCCCACTTCCAAGCCCAACACCGATGTCGTCGAAAGCCCGCGCATGATGTTTTGCGCGTTTTTGGCGAGATCCTTGAGCTCCTTGGCGTCCGCCTTCTTTTCGGGAGCGGTGAATTTGTCGGCGTAAACGATGTAGCCGCCGCCGTCCACAGTAAGCATATTTGAAACGTCGCCCTGCTTGATTTTGGGAAGAATCGCGCTCAAAACCCTCAAATACTGGTACATTTCAAGCGTCCTGAACTTTTCGTCTGAAAAAGAGAAGTTTTCAAGTTGCGAAACCTTAAAGCCCGCCTCTTTCGCGGCCTTTTCAAAGCCCTTAAGCCCGCCCTTCTTCGCGGCCTCGGCAAAGGCTTTTACGCACGCCGCGCCGTTTTCGGAAAAGGCCTTGGCCTTTTCCTGCGCGAGGTACGCCTCTTTGACTTCGGCGTAAACCTCTTTCAGCTCGGGGATGTACGAGGGCTTGCTTTCGCGGAAGAACACGAGGTAGGCGCCGTCCTCTGCGGGGACGGGGTCTTTGTAAAACACGGTTTCGCTAAGCTGCAAGGCGGCGTTAAACACGCTTTCGGGAGCGTCTTTGGGGAAGCTTTTGTCGTTCTTGCGCACAAACGGGAGGTGCTTTAAGGCGTATTTGCCGTCGGCGACGAACTTTTTGAACTCTTCGGAGCCGCATTTAATTTCGGCGTCGTAAATGGAGGTTAGGATTTCGTCGGCCTTGACGAGAGCCTTGCCGGCGGCGTCCGCCGCTTTTAAGTCGGCAACGACCTTGTCTTTAATGTCCTTAAGCTCGCTGACGGAGGCCTTGCCGTCCTTTACGCTTACGTACTTTTGAAGGTTCTTGCTGTAAAAGTCTTTAATTTCGTCTTCCGTAAAGGAGTTTTTGTCGGAATAAAAATCTTTGGCGGGGATGAAGATTACGTCGCTTGCCACGGCCTCGGGAACGCGGAACATTTCCTTGTTCAAATTGAAGAAGGCCGAGATTGAGGCGTCGTCCTCCTTAATTTGCGGCTTAAAGGAGTCGAAGGGCAGAAGCGCCACGGAAACGTCCCAACGCCCGTAGGCGTCTTTATAGGCGAGAGCCACTTCGTCGTCCAAGACATAGCCGGGGCCGGAGACGAGCTCCAGAGTTTTGGAAGCCACAACAAGCTCGCTTAGGATTTTGTCGACAACGGTTTCGTCAAAGCCTTGGAGCTTAAGCAATTCGTTAAATTTCGCGAACGCCTCGGCGTTGAAGGAGCCGTCGCCGTTTTGGAACGCGGGCCGGGACTGGATGAAAGCCTTAAGGTCGCTTGCGGAAGCCGAATTTACGCAAAGGCTCTTTGCAAGGTACATCAAGTAGGCGTGCTTTAAGACGGCGTTTTGGAGGGTGTTTTGGTCAACTCTGACGCCCGCCATGCGCAGGTCGAGCTGGGCGATGAGCGAAAGCTCCTCCACTTGGCGCTGGTCTTCCAGATTGTAGCCGTAAAAGTTTTTGCTGTCGACGCGCGCGCCGCTGGCGTCTCTTGAAAACGAGGGTATCGACGAGCCTATAGTAAAGACGAAGGCCACAATTATAACCGCGAGCAGAATCGAGAAAACCACCTTGTGGTGCTTCTGCAACAAAACCTGTATCCAAGTAATCATAAATGAAAAATTTGATTTATAAAGACGCCGAGACTAAACCCGCGCAAAAATTTGTCAATAATCAACGCAAGAAAGTCCGCAAAAAAACGCCCGCGTCCCGCGCGAAACCCCGCTAAAAAACCTTGAAAAATCCCGAAAATTTAAGAAAATCCGCTCCAAGATGAGAAAAATCGAAACGGCTTTCGTACTCGGGGCGGGGCTCGGCACGCGCCTGCGCCCCCTTACGCTTGACACCCCCAAGCCAATGCTGCCCGTCGGCGGGGTTCCGCTGATAGAAAGAATTTTCCAAAGCCTCGAGGCGGCGGGCATAAAAAAGATTGTGGTAAACACGCACCACCGCCCCGAAAAATACGCCGAAAGGTTCAAGTCGGGCAAATTCCGCTCGGCGGCGCTTGAATTTGTTTACGAGCCCGTTCTTTTGGACACCGGCGGCGGGCTGAAAAACGCCCTGCCGCTCCTCGGCAAAAGCGGCGTTTTAGTCTACAATGCCGACATTTTGTTCGGCGGCGACATTTCAAAATTTCTGGCGGACTTTGAGAAATCCGAAGGCTTTTGCGCCTCGCTAATTTTGAGGGGCGAAGGCTCGAATAAAAACGTCTGCTCGCGCGGGGAAAGCGTCTGCGACATGCGCTTTGCGCTGGGCGCCCCGCATGAAAAAACCGCCCAGTTCGCGGGAATTTTCGCGGCGGGGGCGGAGTTTTTGGAGCGGGTGGAACACTTCCCGAAAAAAATATTCTCCACCGTCGAAGTTTTGCTCGAGCAAATAAAATCGCGCGAAAATTCCGTAAAGGCCTACTTCGACAACTCGCCTTGGAGCGACATCGGCACGCCCGAGGAATACGCAAAAACAAACGCCCTCTATGAAAAACGCATTTGACTCGCTTATAAAAATCGGCTTTTCCCCTGTTGCCGGAAGCCTAAAACCAGCCGCGAAAGGCGGCTCCTCCAGAACCTTCACAATGTTTTTAGACGCGAAGGCGGGCGCCTGCGTTTTGTGCGAATACTCCCCCGAAAAGGAGGAAAATTTTTTGTACGCGGACATCGCAAAATTTTTGAAGTCGTGCTCGATAAAAGCCCCCGAAGTTCTCTTTCACGACCCGCAAACGCGCACGCTTGTAATGTCGAACCTGGGCGGGCGCGACCTTTCGGACTTTTGCGCGGGGGCGGAAGAAGAGCAAATCGAAAATATCTATAAAAAGACGCTCGCCCTCGCCGCCGCCCTCCACACAAGGGCGAGCGCGAAATTCTTTGAAAGCCCTGTTAAGCTGATGCCGAAGTTCGACTCCGCCCTCTACTGCTGGGAGCAAAACTACTTTTTTGAAAACCTCGTAAAAGACAGGCTGAACCTCGGCGTTCAAAAACCCGAGGCGGAATGGAAAAAGCTTTCCGAATTTATACAAAGCTTCGGGGAGTGCCTGATTCACAGAGATTTGCAGTCTCAAAACGCCATAGTTTCGGACGGCGGGGGAGATGTCGGCTTCATAGACTTTCAGGGAATGAGGCTCGGCTGCTGCTGGTACGACGTTGGCTCGCTTTTGTTCGACCCCTACCAAGACGTCGGCTCGAAAGCCCGCGCGGAGCTTTTCTCTTACTACTGCTCGATAAGGGGCGCGGACGCCCGCGAATGCGCGCCGATTTTCTGCGCGGCTTCGGCGCAAAGGCTCATGCAGGCTCTCGGCGCGTACGCGTTTCTCGCCGACAAAAAGGGAAAGACCGCCTACTTAAAATACATTCCAAAGGCTCTCGAAAACCTCGAGCTTTGCGCGGAGGCCGCGGGGCTTGAAAAAACGCTTGCAATAGCCCGCGAGGCCAAAAAAAAGCTTGTATAAATAAAAAAACGCTAAAATATTTTTAGTCATGCCAAAAAACTCAAAGGAGCGCAAAATGCGCAAAAGCGCGTTTTTCATTTTTACATACGCCTGCGTGGGGATTATGATTTTAATGCAGATAATCCTCATGGTCTGGCTCGAATTCGTCAAGGCTTAGGGCGGGCTTAAAAAATTTGCTTTTTGGCTTGATAAAGCCGCGAAAAGATAAATACTTTATCCAAAACAATTTCATAAACGAATTATTTAAACCAAAAAAACAGGCAAAAAAATGTCAGAAGAAATCAAAGAACCGGCAACCTCCCTGCCTAAATGCGACCTTCCCAAAACGGCCGCCCCGCAAATAAAGATTCCCGCGGCGGCTCCCGCTTTCGCCAAGCGCCCCGACGATTTCGCCGCGCCCGCCGCGGAAAAAAAGCAGTCGGCGGGCCTGCTTGTTTTGGACGCAGTCTGCGCGGTTGTTGCCGTCGCCTTTGCGGTAATGCTTTTTCTTGAAATGAAATAAGGCTTTTAAGCGAACCCGGCCGGCAAACCGCCGGCCGTTTTTTTT
>JAGBOM010000028.1 GCA_017633865.1 Opitutales bacterium | reverse complement strand
GGCGGTTCTTCTCCGACTACAGCGCGGGCAAAATCGCGGACTGGGGCGCGCACCACCTCGACATCACCCAGTGGGCTCTCGGCTACGACTATTCCGGCGCGAAGTTCATAGAGCCGCTCGAAACCGAATGGCAGAAGGACGGCTTCTACGACCTGCCCACGGTTTTCAACGTCCGCTTTACGTACGAGCGCGGCGAGGTTGTGGATATGACCTGCAAAAAAGAGGCGGGCGAGGGCATAAAATTCGAGGGCGAAAACGGGACAATCTGGGTTGACAGAGGCCGCATAGCCTCCGACCCCGCCAACCTTGTCTTTGAAAAAGTGCCGCCCTCGGGCGCGCGCCTAAACGGCAGGGAAATGCCCGACGACCACATCTCGAACTTCATCTGGAACGTCCGCAACCGCAAGATTACCGCCACCGACATCGAGACGGCGCACCGCACAAACACGGGCTGCCTGCTCGGCGAAATCGCCTATATGACCGGCAGAAAAATCCAGTGGGATTGGAAAGCCGAAAAGATTATTGGCGACGAACAGGCGGAAAAACTTACAACCCGCTCCTACCGCGGAGACTGGAAACTCGCGTAAATAAAAAAATTTTGCATCTATGAAAAAGACGGTTTTATCCATATTTTTGCTCGCGGCCGGATTCGCGTTTTGCGCCGAGCCCTCCGACATATCCTCATACAAAAGCGGGGGCTCCATGGCGTGGTACCACGAGCTGATTCGCGACGCCCACAACCCCGAAAAATCCGCGCAGGCGGAAGACATCGTTTTGAAGGGGATTTCCGAGGCGGGAGTTTCCGACGAAGCTTTCAGGCTATCATGCAAAATCCTGAAAGTCGCCGCCACGGAAAAATCCGTAAAGGCTCTGCCCGCGCACCTCTCGAATAAAAACAGGGTGTCCCCCGTTTTCGACGCGCTTGTTTCGTGCAAACTCCCCGCCGCCGACAAAGCTCTTTTTGACGCGCTAAAAAGCGAAGATAAAAATGTGGCCCGCCACGCGATGCTGGCCTTGGGCGCGCGCAAAAACGCTTCGGCGGTTGCCGCGATTGCGGCTGCCGCAAAATCCGCCGACAAGGCTACGGCAAACGCGGCTGTGTCCGCGCTCGGCTCGATTCCCTCGCCGGAGTCCGCGGGGGCCATCGCCTCGCTCGCAAGCAGGGCGGACAAAGCCGAAGTTAAAATCGCGCTCGAACGCCTGAGGGAAAACCTGCTTAAAGCGGGGCTTGCAAAGCAGGCTTCAAAAATAAAAATTCCCGACGCCGATTTGTACGACATCTACTTTTCGGGCATGGCCTCCCGCAAAGCCCCGATGAAACGCATCGACGCCGAAATGTCCAACCCTAAAAGCGAAATTTCGCGCTACGCGGCAAGATTCGCCAACAGCGGGAGAACTTTTGAAAACTCGTCGGCTCTCGTGAAGGCCTACAAAAACCTTCCCGACGCCGAGAAAGTCGCGGCAATCCGCTCGTTCGCGCTCTCGAAAGACAAAAGGTTTTACGGCGTGATTTCGGCGGACATCGGCAAAGCCGATACGCCCGTTTCAAAAGAGGCGCTTTACGCCTGCGAATTTATCGCCCCCGACAGCGCGGTTGAAAAAATCGTCTCGCTTTTGGACGTCAAAAACAACTCCGCGGGCAAGCAGAGCGGAACCTCAAGAATTGCCGAGTACGTTCTTTCAAGAATGCCGTCAAAAGCCGTCCAAACCGAAATCGAAAAGCTTTACGCTGAAACGAAAAGCCCGATTTGCCTTCGGATTTTAATTGAGCGCGGCACCCCGAAAATCCGCGCCGAGCTCGCCTCGCGGCTGATGGATCCGAAAGAGGAGCGCATTTCCGAAATCTCCAAAATCGCCGACAGCGAAATCGGCTACGACGGGCTGAAAATCGCCTTATCTAAAATCGGCTCGGCCGACGCAAAAACGAGAAAGCGCGCCCTGCAGACGCTCGTAAAATTTATGTCGAAAGACAGAAATATCGAATACCGCAAAAAAGTGTTCGACCAATATTTCGCATCCGTAAAATTTACGGACGCCGAGCGCGAAATGCTTGAAAGCAGGCTTTTTTCCGAAAAAAAGAAAAAATAGCCCGAACGCCCGTTCGCGAATTTCTCGAAAAAAGCCCTCAACCACGGGGGCTTTTTTTTTAGCGAAATTCGATTTTTCGGCGGGCGCGGGGCGGCCTGTTTAATAGGCGATTTTTCGCAAAAAAGCGGGCAAAAAACAAATCCGCGCCGCGGCCTTTTTATCCAAAAACTTGCGCCGAAAAAATAAAGGCGGCGGCAAAAATTTTCTTGCGCATAAAAAAAATGTGCAATAGCTTTTCCGCTAATTTTTGTTGTAAGGCAGTGTCCCGACAAACATTTAAAGAACAGGAAAATCAATGAGCATAAGATTAGCTATATTGGGCTACGGAAACTTGGGCAGGGGCGTGGAATGCGCCGCAACGCAAAACCCCGACATCGAGCTTGTCGCGGTCTTTACAAGAAGAGACCCCGCGAGCCTTAAAATAAAAACCCCTACGGCCAAGGTCGCAAGCGTTGCCGACATTCAGTCTTGGGTAGGAAAAATCGACGTTCTAATCGTCTGCGGCGGCTCCGCCACGGATTTGCCCCTGCAGACCCCCGAATACGCGAAATATTTCAACGTAATCGACAGCTTCGACACCCACGCGAAAATCCCCCAGCACTTCGCCAATGTCGACGCCTCCGCGCGCAAAAGCGGCAAAGTCGCCATCATATCCGTCGGCTGGGACCCTGGAATGTTCTCGCTTAACAGAATGTACGCAAACGCCATTTTGCGCGACGGCAAAGACTATACCTTCTGGGGCAAGGGCGTAAGCCAGGGGCACTCCGACGCCGTAAGAAGAATCAAGGGCGTGAAGGACGCCAAGCAGTACACAATCCCCGTCGCCTCCGCCCTGGAGCAGGTTCGCGGCGGCGCAAATCCGGAGCTAACAACCCGCCAAAAGCACACGCGCGAATGCTTCGTGGTTCTCGAGGAGGGCGCGGACGCCGCATATGTCGAAAACGAAATCAAGACCATGCCAAACTATTTCGCCGACTACGACACGACCGTGCACTTTATTTCCGAAGAGGAGCTGAAGAAAAACCACAGCGGCATACCGCACGGCGGCTTCGTTTTAAGGTGCGGCAAAACAGGCCTAAACGGCGAGAACAAGCACATTATCGAATACTCGCTCAAGCTCGACTCGAATCCGGAATTCACCGCCTGCATACTTGTGGCATACGCCCGCG
>JAGBOM010000231.1 GCA_017633865.1 Opitutales bacterium | reverse complement strand
TCGATTTTGAGGCGAGCTTTGCCTCCGTCGAGGAAATCGAAAGATTGAACATAGTAGGCGCCACAAAGCTCGCCATGGCGCGCGCTGTAAGCGCCGTAAACGCGAGGGGATGCCTGAACCTTGCGCCCTCCTGCGCGCCCGCCACGCTTTTCGGCGAGGGCGACGCCGACATTTCGAGAGCCGACGTTTTAATAGACGGCATTCCCCTAAAAAACTTCCCGTACCGCCACCTCGCCGTGGTTAAGGGCGACGCCCAAAGCCTCGCAATAGCAGCGGCCTCAATAGTCGCAAAAGTCGTCCGCGACGATTTTATGGACGAGCTCGCCCTAAAATACCCGCGGTACGGATTTGAAATCCACAAAGGCTACGGCACGCCCGCCCACCGCCAAAACATTTTAATATACGGCGCATGCGCGGCGCACAGGCCAAGCTACCTAAAAAAGCTCCGCGCAAACACAAAAAATATTCCACAACAGATTTCCCTCTTTTAAACAAGGGCGCACCCTTGACCCTCGGAAGTTTCGCTTCCTCTCTGCGGTTCTTCGGCGCGGAGCCCCGCGCCTCTTGCCAAAAGACGCATTAAACTTCGTTTAATAGCTCGATTGAGATTATCCAAAAAAATAGTCTAATAAAAAAGAAGAAAGAAAACCGCACAGAGTTCGTTGATTTAGGCGAGAGGATTTTGGATGCAGAACAAGGAGCAAGGAATAAAAAAGCTTGGAATAGAATTTACATTCATTCCAAGCTTTTTTTGACGCGGCGACACAGTTATTCGCCAAAAGCCTCCGCCTAAACTAAATTAGTTCGGTATGCGTAAGATTTGCCCCACCTTCAACTGCGTCGGCGACGACATGCGGTCGCGGTTGGCGTTATAAATGTCCTTCCAGCGGTTTGTCGTGCGGTAGAACTTGCGGCTTATGTTTGAAAGGGTGTCGCCCGGCTGGACGGTATACGTGCGGAAAGAAGCCGACCCCGCCGCCGGAGCCTGCCCCCGCGAGTTTTGCGCGGCCTGCGCGTTCGCCCGACTTGTCGCCTGAGCGACAATCTCCTCCTCCGCCGTGGCGCGGGGCCTGCGGGGCGCGGAAGCCTCCGCCCTGTCAGGCGCGAGCCTGTCGGAGGCGGCCAAGGCTCTCTTGCTGTTTTCAAGAGCCAGCATTGTTTCGTTCAGCTTTTCCTTAAGCTCCAAATTCTCGGCGTTCAGCTTGCGCAGCGACTCCTCGAGCTTCAAATTGTAGTCGTCAAGGCCGAAGGGGTTGCACGGGAGGCTTGCGGCGAACTTCTTCTGCGCCGTCTCGATGCACTGGCGCACGAACTGCGACTGCTTTGTGTCGGGCTTAAGCTCCAGATATTTTCTGAAATGGTAAATCGCGGCGACGGGGTCGTTTAAGTAGTTCAGGCAAATCAGGCCGATTTCCATGTGCGACTCGGGCGCGTCTGCCCGCTTTTCCACGACTTTTTGGAACGCGCTTAGAGCCTCCTTGTAGTCTCCGCGCCGTTTTTCCTCCTGCCCTCTAATGTAGTGGGACTCGTCCTCCTCCTTTACGGCCTGCTGCCTTTTGATGTCGCAGCCGCCCGTAAGCAGGACATAGGCAAGCGCGGCGAGCGCAAGCGCGATTGGAAGAATCGAGCCCAGAGCGCCGCCCCTTTTTGCAAATGCCATATCGTTTTTCAAGCTGAACCCCCCTTTTTTAAATTAGTGGCGGAAGTGCCTGATTGAAGTAAAGACCATCGCCATGTTGTTTTTGTCGGCCTCGTCTATGACCTCCTGGTCTCGAACCGAGCCGCCGGGCTGTATCGCCGCGGTCGCGCCGGCTTTCGCGGCGGCCGCAAGACCGTCGGCGAAGGGGAAGAAGGCGTCGCTTGCCACAATGCTGCCCTTGAGCGGCAGGTTCGCCTCGCCCGCCTTCCAAACCGCGATTCTTGAGCTGTCAACCCTCGACATCTGACCCGCGCCGACGCCCAAAGTGCGCTCGCAGCCGGCATAGACAATGGCGTTGCTTTTCACGTGCTTTACGACCCTCCAGCCGAAGAGCATCGCGCGCCACTCCTCCTCGGTGGGCTGGCGCTTTGTGACGACCTTCATGTTGGCCTTAAGCTCCTCGACGTCGTCCGCGCTCTGGACGAGCATTCCGCCCACAACGCTTTTAAACACGATTCCGGGCTTTTTCGCGCCGAGGTTTAGCATCAGGCGCAAATTCTTCTTTTTGGAGAATATTTCCAAGGCCTTTTCGGAGAACGACGGGGCGATGATAACTTCGCTAAATATATGCGCGATGGCTTCGGCCAGGTCGCCGTCAAGCTCTCGGTTTACGACGATTATGCCGCCGAAGGGCGCCTGGGTGTCGGTCGCGAAGGCCTGGTTCCAAGCCTCCAAGAGGCTGTCGCAGCTCGCGACTCCGCAGGGGTTTGTGTGCTTTAAAATGGCAAGCGTCGGCTTTTCAAATTCGGCGATGAGCTCCGCCGCCGCTGAAATGTCGACAATGTTGTTGTAGGAAAGCTCCTTGCCCTG
>JAGBOM010000230.1 GCA_017633865.1 Opitutales bacterium | reverse complement strand
CCCGCGAAACCGTCCGCAAAACGTCGCTTTCGGGCGGCGGGCTTCCGGGCAAGCTTGCGGACTGCTCCGAGAAGGACCCCGCGTTGTGCGAGCTTTATTTGGTTGAGGGCAACTCCGCGGGAGGCTCGGCAAAGCAGGGCAGAGACAGGCGCTACCAGGCCATTTTGCCCCTGCGCGGCAAGGTCATCAATTCCGAAAAGGCGAGGCTTGACAAGGTCTTGAGCAACCAGGAAATCCAGACCATCATCACCGCCTGCGGCACGGACATAGGCTCCGACGGCGAGGGCGCTTTCGACATCGAAAAGGCGCGCTACCACAAAATAGTCATTATGACTGACGCGGACGTCGACGGCTCGCACATCAGAACGCTTCTTCTAACGTTCTTCTTCCGCCAGATGAGGGGCCTAATCGAAAACGGCTACGTTTACATCGCGCAGCCGCCGCTTTTTAGAATCAAGCGCAAGAAGAGCGAGCGCTACGTCATGAACGAGGCCGAGATGAACAAAATCCTCATCGAGCTCGGCTCGGAGAATTTGACTCTCGTTCGCCTTTCCGACGGCAAGGAGTTCAACGCCGCAAGCGTCGACAAAATCGTGGAGCTTCTGGCGAGGCTCGAAATGCTGGGCGGGGGCATAACCCGCTACGGTTGCAGCTTTGCCGACTACATAAACTCGTCGAAGGACGGCAGGCTCCCCAAGTACATCGCGCGAATCCGCACGGGCAACAAGGAGCAGTTCCGCTTTATGTTTAGCGACGAGGAGCGCTCGAGCTTCTTCGTCGAGTTCGACAACGGCGAGGACATGTTCTCGGCGGCCACGGTGCGCGAAGTTTTGGACGACGCCGGCGTAAAGGTCCAGCAGCGCATAGGCGTTTACGAAATTTACGAGTGCTCCCAAATAGAGAACGTTTTAAGCGAGCTTGGCAAGCTCGGCATCTACAAGGAGACCTGCGTTTCGGCGGCGGAAAACCCCCACTTCACCCTTCTTGAAAAGTCGGGCGAGGGCAAGGTTGTCGCGGAGGCTAAAATCTTCAACGCCCTCGAAATGATTTCAAAGATTAAGGATTTGGGCAGGCGCGGCATAGACATCAGCCGCTACAAAGGCCTTGGCGAAATGGAGTCCGACCAGCTTTACGACACCACTATGGACCCCAACAAGCGCACGCTTTTGAAGGTTTCCATAGAGGACGCCGCCGCGGCCGACGCCACATTCTCGATGCTCATGGGCGAGGACGTTCCGATACGCCGCGCCTTCATCGAGGACAACGCGCTCAACACCTCATATCTTGACGTTTAAAAAAAAGGATTTTTCAAATGTACGCAGAAAACGAAAAAGTATTGCCCGCAAGCATAACCGACATTATGCAGGGGGCGTACATAGACTATTCTATGTCCGTCATAATCTCCCGCGCGCTGCCCGACGTGCGCGACGGCATGAAGCCCGTCCAGCGCAGAATTTTGTACGCCATGCTGCGCGAGGGGCTTTTGCACAACCGCAAGACGGCCAAGTGCGCGGGCGTCGTGGGCGAGGTTCTGAAAAAGTACCACCCGCACGGCGACAGCTCCGTGTACGACACTTTGGTGCGCCTCGGCCAAGACTGGGTGATGAGGGATTTATTGGTAATCAAGCAGGGCAACTTCGGCTCTATCGACGGCGACCCGCCCGCGGCCTACCGCTATACCGAGTGCAAAATGAGCGCGATAGCCGAGGAGCTTTTGCGCGACATCGACGAGGACACCGTCGACTTCGTCCCGAACTTTGACGAAACCACAAGCGAGCCCGCCGTCCTCCCCTCCGCGCTTCCCGCGCTTCTTATGAACGGCTCGACCGGCATCGCTGTCGGCATGGCGACCAACATCCCCCCGCACAATTTGGGCGAGCTTATCGACGCCACTTGCGCTATTATCGACAAGCCCTCAATCACCGTCGACGAAATCATAAAAATCCTTCCCGGGCCGGACTTCCCGACGGGGGCGATAATCTCGGGCACTTCCGGAATCGCAAACTATATGAAGACGGGCAGGGGCATAGTAAAAATGCGCGGCGTTGCCCACATTGAGGAGCTTAAAAGCGGCAAGGAGCAGGTTGTTATTACGGAAATCCCCTACGCGGTAAACCGCGCCGCCCTCGTTTCAAAAATAGCGGAGCTTGTGGGCGAAAAGGTCTTGACGGAAGTTAGCGACCTCAGGGACGAGTCCGACAAAAACACCCGCATAGTCGTGGAGCTCAAGCGCGGCGAGGCTCCGAGAGTGCTCTTAAACAAGCTCTACAAGCACACCCCGCTCGAAAGCACCTTCGGCGCGATAATGCTCGCGCTCGACAAGCGCCGCCCAAAGCAGATGAACATCAAGGAAATGCTCGAATGCTACATCGAGCACCGCCGCGACGTAGTTTACCGCCGCACGCAGTATTTGCTGCGCAAGGCCGAGGATAGGGCGCACATTTTGGAGGGCTATAAAATCGCCCTCAACAACCTTGACGACTTCGTAAAAATCATACGCGCAAGCAAAAACCGCGACGAGGCCAAAGCCTCGTTGATGGCGAAATACCCGCTCTCCGAACGCCAGACAAACGCGATTTTGGACTTGAGGCTCTACCAGCTTACCGGCCTCGAGCGCGAAAAAATCGAGGCGGAATATCTGGAGCTTATGAAGCAAATAGCCGAATACCGCTCGATTCTTGAAAACGAGCAAAAGCTTTTGAAGGTTATTAAGGACGACCTCCAGGCGATGCGCGCCAAATACGCCACCCCGCGGCGCACGCAAATCCTCCCCGAGGAGGGCGAATTCCGCATGGAGGACATTATCGCAAACGAGGGCTGCATCATCACTGTCTCGCACAACGGGTTCATCAAGCGCACGGGCGTAAGCGCCTACCGCTCGCAAAAGCGCGGCGGCAAGGGCGTAATCGGCTCGGGGCAGTACGAGGAGGACTTTATCGAGCACCTCTTCACCGCCTCCACGCACGACTACATCATGTTCTTTATGAATAACGGCCGCGTGTACGTCCACAAGGTTTACGAAATCCCCGAAGGCACGAGAACCGCGAAGGGGCGCTCCATCAAGAACGTCCTCGACCTCCAGCCCGACGAAAAAGTCGCGGCGATGATTTGCGTAAAGAACTTGGACGACGAATCCCAAAGCCTCGTGATGGCGACCAAAATGGGCGTCGTCAAAAAGACCAAGCTTGTCGACTACAAGAACTGCCGCAAGGGCGGAATCATCGGCATAAACCTCGACGAGGGCGACGACCTAATCGGCGTTGTGCCCGCCCAGAAGGATTCCGAAATCGTTTTGATAACCTACGCGGGCATGTCGATTAGGTTCAGCGAAACCGACCTGCGCGCGCAGGGCAGGGCGACCCGCGGCGTCCGCGGCGTAAGCCTCAAAAAAGAGAACGACTGCGTAAAGGCGATAGTTGTTGTCGACAACGAATCGACTCTGCTAATCGCCGGCGAGCTCGGGCAGGGCAAGCGCACGGCGTTTGAGGAATACCGCCTGCAGTCGCGCGGCGGCTCGGGCGTTATAGCCATAAAGACGCACGGAGTTGCGGGCGCGCTGTCGGTCAAGGAGGACGATGAAATTATGATGTTTACCCAGGGCGGGCAGGCAGTCCGCTCCCCGGTAAAGGGCATAAGAGTGATAGGCCGCACGACGCAGGGAGTGCGCCTGATAAACCTCGCCGAGGGCGACAAGCTCGTGGGCATCTCCCGCGTCGTTAACACGCAGGACGGCGATGAGCCTGCCGATGCCGGCGCGGAACCCGCTGCGGACAGTAGTAGCGGCGAGTAGACGTAATATGACATAATCGTTTAGGCGATTGCTTTTGGCGAATTTCGGCGTTGCTTCAAAAAACCTACAATAGTCATGTG
>JAGBOM010000229.1 GCA_017633865.1 Opitutales bacterium | reverse complement strand
CGGTTATCGCGACGGGGCGGGGCGAGGCCTCGAGGCCCAAACTGTCGCTTTGGTCGATTTCAAGGCGGACGGGCTTTTTCGGGCTTGAGGAAAACGCCGTGGCACGCCCGTCGTTATGAAGCATTGAGATTCTGTCCGCAAAGAGGCGCACGCCCCTTTCGGGGTCTTCGAGCTTTGCCCCGCCGTTTAGCCAAACCTCCATGTTGCGCGGGAAAATTTCGATTTTGTCGGCCTGAGCGATTTGCCCGTCCTTCAAAAATTTCACCCCGTCGAAGCCCGAAATCTTCAAAATATCCTGCCGGCCGCCCTCCGATTTTTTCGAGACGGCCTCGAGGCGTTTTGCGAACGCCTTAAATTCGGGGTTTTCCACTACGACGTTTCCGGCAAAGAGGAAAACGTCGGAGTCTTTGCCGCGCGTCATCGTGATTGTGTCGGCGAAAATCGCGGTGGGCTTTAATTCGCCTTTTTGCGGCGAGTCGGCGCTGGCGTGTATTATGGCGCGGGCTCTCGCCTTGCCGTCGGCGGAGGAGTAGGCGGCCGCGCTTGAGTCGGATTTTTTGAATACGATTTTGTCCCCCCAGACGGAGTCGCGGGTGTCCTCGTTTACGATTTCGGGGTTGCCCTCCATGTTCGCAAGTCCGCTTTCGGGGTTGACCTTTACCGACTCCGCGCTTGCCGAAATTCCGCTTTGGTAGCGCATCTTCACCCTGCCGGAGGCGGAAATTCCATTGAGGGATTTAAACCCGCTATTTTCGGATCTTTTCGGCGCCTGGGTTGAGAGCCTTTCGCTTAAAATGGAAAAGTCGTCCCCGTTTACGCTGACGTTTTTTTCAAAATAGAATTTGTTTTCGTCGCCTGAATAGTCCATCGAGGCGTAGTCGCTTTTGATGCGGATCTTTTTGACGCCTTCCTCTTCGCGGCCTTCAAACTCGACGTCCACGTCTTTTGAGAGCGACACGAATCTTTTTACGCCGCTCCACTTCCAGTCGAGCCCCTTAAGCTTGAAGGATTCCCCGCTTACAAAAAGGGGGGCGTCGCTCTTTGCGCTTTTGGTTATTCTTGAAAGGGTGGCGCGGGGGCTTGAGAATGTCGCGTTTTTTTTGTGGGAGTCGTTAAGCGAAAAGATGTCGAGGCGCGCTTCCTTGATCAAAATCTGGTCGTCCGAAACGTATTTGACGTTTTTGCCGAAAACCTCCCATTCCTTGAAGCCGGTTTTCTCGTCGAAGCTCGGCAGCTCAAGGTCGTTGATGTCGCCGGGGGTCATGCGCATTTTTTCGGCGGCGGAAATTTGCGAAATCGCCGCCGCAAAAAAAACGGTAAAAATCCAAAATGTTGTTTTTCGCATTTTCGCCCTATTTAAGCATTGCAGAAACCATTTTTGAAATCCCCTCGAAAACCTCCGCGGCGTTTGCCGCGAGCATGTAGGCGGGGGTTGAAAATACGGGGCGGGCCTCGTCCTTTACAAACGACTTAGCGGCGCAGCCAACATGCTTTGCCCCGAAGCTTTCGAGACTTTGCGCCGTTTGGGCGTCGGAGCCTATCGTAAGGCTAACGCCGAATTTGCCGAGAACCGGAGCCGCAATCGAGGCGGGCGAAATGCACGCGAACCCCATGGGTTTTTTAAGCGCGAAGAAATCCAAAACCGCGCGCTCGATTTCCGGCAGGACTTTCGCGTTTTTGCCCTTCAGGGCGAAGTCCGAGGCGTTTTTTGCCGCGCCGAAGCCGCCCGGGAAAATCAGCGCGTCGAAATCCTCCGCGTTGAAGTCTTTCGCGTCGAAAATTTTGCCTCGGGCGATTCTTGCCGACTCGCTTTTCACGTTGCGCCTTTCGTTGGAGGCCTTGCCGCTTGCGTGGTCGACAACGTCTCTTTGAAAAACGTCGGGCGAGAAAAACTCGACGCTTGCGCCCGCCCGCTCCGCCGCGATTTGGCACGAGACCGACTCCACAATTTCAGAGCCGTCAAAAACTCCCGCTCCGAAAAGAAATATAGCGACTTTTTTCCGCATTTTTCCGCCTTCTTTTTTTACAAGTCTTGTTTTTAAAAAAAAGCGCGGCGGCAAAAGCATACCGCCGCGTTCAAAGCACTTTATTGTTTTTTGTTTTTTATTTTTTGTTAAAAAATTTTCTTCTTTTCGCCGCGCGGGGCGGGCTGGATAACCGCAAGCTATATGCGCACGCCCTCTTTTGCGACGATTTCGTTGAAGCCTTTGAGGAGCTTCTTGGTGGTTTCGCCGACGAGGCCTTCGCCGATTTTTCTGCCGTCAAGCTCGACAAGCGGAATGAGCTTTGCCGCGGTGCCTGTCAGGAAGCATTCGTTGGCCGTCCAAATGTCGTAGCGGGTGAGGGGCTTTTCCACAAAGTCCACGCCGAGGCGCTTTGCCACGTCTATAACAGCCCTGCGCGTCATGCCGCCCAAAGAGCCGCAGGCGATGGGAGGAGTAATGAGCTGGCCGTCGGAAACGATAAAGACGTTGTCGCCCGAGCATTCCGCGACGTAGCCCTCGTTGTTTAGCAGCAGGCATTCGCTAAATCCGAGGTTCTGCGCCTCGATTTTCGCCAAGATGTTGTTGAGGTAGTTGAGGCTCTTGACCATGGGCGGAAGCGCGGCGGGGGAGTTGCGGCGCGTGGGAACCGTAACGGCCTTCAATCCCTT
>JAGBOM010000228.1 GCA_017633865.1 Opitutales bacterium | reverse complement strand
TCCGCCGCCTTGGGGACAACCACAAAATTATTGGTGGACGAGGCGGCAATCGTCCGGCAATGGCAATGGGACAGCGCGGCGCGGATAACCGGCCTTAACCCCGGACTCGACGGCATACCGCAGGGGGCGGAAGTCCCCGACCCCGCGTTTGGCGTCCGCCTGTCGATATACAAGCGGCCCTCGGAGGTCAATTTAGCGTTTATGCACCGCCTTAACGCGCTAAACGGGCGCGTCAACGCCGCGCCTTTTTTGGGCTTTGACGCCAAAACGGTAATGATTGCCAACGTTGAGCGTTCCCGGAGCGGCGACACCAGCGCCGATTGGTGGCAAATTGATATCCAGCTACAAATCAAACCGGGAAAAACGGTGACTTACCGCCGCGCCGGGGGTACGCGGGCGGCCCCGCAAATAGCGGAGGGCACGCTAAACACGGATAGCGGCTGGCAATATGTGAACGTGCTTTATCAACGGCTGCGCATTAACGGCGAGGAGGTGCCGTTGTGCGTCGCCGCGCAAGTAATCGACTTGCCGCTTACCGCCGATTTTAGTTGGTTGGAGGCCGAGGCGGCGGGGCTGATTTAGGCGGGCAAAAAAAAATGATAGACCATGTAAAAAAAGGTGACGCGCTGACGATAACCGCCGAGGCATATAACGCCTTCGCGGACGTCGCCAACGCCTACGCCGGGGCGGGGCAAGGCGCCACCTTGCGGGCGCCGCGCCGAGCGGGGATTGGCCCCCGCGTTATGTGCGCCGTTGGCGCCGCCGTTGAGGCGGGCCAGGCGCTACGCATAACCGGGTCGGAGCGCAACCTCGCCGCCGCCGACATTGGCGACGGTCCGCAAATTTTTGGCGCGGCCTTGAGCTGGACGGCGGCGCAAGCGGCGGGGGACTGTCTCGCCATTGCGGCCGGCAGCGACCCCGGCGGGTACGTCCCCGCCGTCGTTGCCGGGCTGGCGCTTGTCGCCTTTTCCGTGGGCGACGCCGACCACCTTTTCGCCCGCCCGGTGGCGGGGACATCGGCGGGCGAGATTGAGAGCGCCAACGCCGGGCCCTTGCGGATATTGGCCAAAAGCGCCGCCACCGGCGCGGACGTTTGGGCGCTGTGCGTCGTCAACCAACCCGGCGCCCCGGCGCCGGAAAACCCCTACGTTATCGACCGCACAGACACCGCCGACGATAGCAAGGCTTGGGACGTGGCCAACGATTTGCCCGCCGATTGGGAAGATTATGATGGCGTTGAGCTGATAACCGGGACGATACGCCTTGACGGCACCGACCTGCAACAGGTCAAAGTGCGGCGCCAATGGCCGGCCGCGATTGCGCCGATAATCCCGGCGGTTGAGGGCGAGGATATAGAGACCATCAGTGATGATTTTTCGTGCCCAGAATAGGCCTAAAAGGCGCAAGGTTGAACGATAATGAGTTGGGCATATAAGTTATTGGCGCGGAGCGGGAAGTTGCTCACAAGAGCCGGGAAAGGCATTGTATTGACCGACGCCGCCAAAAGCGCGATTGAAGATTGTTGTTGTGGCGACCCCTGCGCCAGCGGTTGCGGATATATCGACCTCGCGGGGCCATGGGGCGTTTGGCGCCTCAATCGGCGCGGCGACCTCGACCCTGACAACCCGAATTTTTACGACTATATCGGGGACGATGGCCAAGCGGGCATTGGTGCCCCGGGGGCGGGCTTTGCCGCTTGGGACGTTGGGCGGCTCCATTGTTCTTTCGAGGTGTCTTGCGACGGCGATAAAACGGTGATAGAGTGCGTCGCTTGTTACGATTTGGACAGTTATGACATTGTGCCGTGCCCGGGCTTAAGCTTGGCGGGCGGGTGTTACAAGCCATGTTGCGCCTGTTGCGTTTCCGGCGAGGATTTCCCGGCGACTATTCAGGCGACGGTCGTTGTTTCCGTGCCTTGGGTGGCGCAAGGTACTATATCTTACGCATATAATCGCGATTTCGCGGCGGCGGGGAGCGTGCATTATTCCGCGTCCGTGCCGGGGTTTTACGCTTGCGAGGGCGGGGCTACGCCCGCACGGACGTCTTTCGCTTTTGGCCCGCTTGTCAACTTGACCGTCACCAATCCGCCCGCCGACTATTATTATCTTTCGCCGCAGGGCACGGTTGGCCTTGCCCGTTCTTGCGACGAGGGGTGCGCTGACCTTGTGCCGGGCTTGCCGCGCGGCAATTCGTGGAGCGGTGATTTTGCCTTCGGTTACGTTGACCGCGATTATGTGTATCATCCTTTGTCCCCGATAACCATGGTGCTGACATGGTAACGCCGCCCCCGGAATTGCAACTCATGGCGGCACATTGGGACGCCATCCCCGCCGACAAGCGGGCGCACGTTGCGGCGCTGATAGTCGCCGCCGCGCAATATGCCGGGCTCCCCGCCCCCGCCCTTCCCCCCTGCGCCTATCGCGGCTCGCTGATAACCCGCGCCCCCTGCGGTTGCGACGAGCGCAACTCTTACCAATGCTCCGCCCCGGCGCTGATGATTGACGGCCACCCCGCGCCGATAATCGGGGCAGTTTGCCAGACGTGCAAATATCGCGCCGCCCCGAAAAAATAAGGGCGAAACGCCGCCCCATTACCCCGGGACGGTATATTTTTTTGAAGCCGCTTTTTTTTTGCGGAACACCAACGGAGCGAAAAAAAATGGAAGCGAAATTCGACGCGCTACTCGGCAAACTGCGCGAAAAGGACAGCGGCGGCGGCGCCCTGCCCCCCGCCACTACCTCAACCCGTGGCGGCATAATCGCCGGGGCGGGCTTGACCGTGGCGCTGGACGGCACGTTGAGCGCCGCCCTGCCGGCCTTGACCAAGCAGACCATAACCACCTCGCAAACGTGGACTGCGCCCGGCGACGGCGTTGTCTTTTTAGTCCTTGTCGGGGGCGGCGGCGG
>JAGBOM010000227.1 GCA_017633865.1 Opitutales bacterium | reverse complement strand
TTTCGTGTTCCCCGAGCCCGAGACGGCGCAGTAAAAAATGTTTCCGGGCGCGGCCAACAGGCAGGACAAAATCACGACGTAAACCGCGTTTTGCGAAATGTCCACAATGTGCGGCGAGTTTGTGTATATCGACATAAATTCGCGCGGGAAAGCCGTAATTATCGCGATAATAGGCAGAACAGCCCAAAAGCACATTTTAGCGACTTTGCGGCAGTTTTTTACAACCTCGTCCGCCCCGCCTTTGCCAATGAGGTTGCCCGTTACCGTGCTTGCGGTTAATCCGAAGGCGAAAATCGGCAGCTGCACAAACCCCATGATGTTGCGCAGTATGTTGGAGGCGGCAAGCTCGTCGGTGCCGATTCGCCCGACCGCCAGAAAAAATATAAGCCACGTAAAGACGCTCAAAAAGTATTGCGCCATTGTGTAGATTGAAAGGCTTAGAATTTTTAGGACGATTTTCGCGCTCGCGCCGAGGGGGTTGTTTAGGCCGTATTTTTTCAGGTCGATGCGCTTGAAAACATACAAAATCAAGAAGGCGCAGCCCGCGGCCTCCGCCGAGAAAGACGCTATTGCCGCCCCCTTCACGCCGAGCTTGGGCAGCCCCCAGTTGCCGAAGATGAGCGCGTAGTTTAGCGCCACGTTCAGGCTTACTATTATAAGCGAGCTTGCGGTCAAGGCCTTCGTGTTTGTAATCCCCACCAAAAACGCGCGCAAAACCAAAATTATGTAGATGAAAAATACGCCCGCTATGCGCCAGTTTAGGTAGCCTGCGGCGTATTTAAAGACGTCGTCGTCGGCTATCGCCGCCCTGAAGCAATAGGGGGCAAGCAGGGTTGTAAAGGCGAATAAAGCCGCGCCCGCGAGCGTCAAAAACGCCCCCGCGCTGAACGCGACGGGGCCGATTTGCGAAAAGTTTTTTTCGCCGTTTCGCCTCGAAATTAAAATTTGAGCTCCCATGCTGAACCCCACGCCTATAATAAAAACCGCCAAAAAGTACAGCCAGCCGAGCCCCACCGCCGCGAGCTCGGGCTCGCCCACGCGGCCTATGAAAACCGTGTCGGTAAAGCCGACGACGTTTTCCATCATCATGCTCGCCAGTATCGGCGCGGAAATTTTCCACAGCTCTTTATAAGAATACCCCATTTTTTAAAAATCCATAATTTTCCCGCTTTTTGGCTTTTTAACAAGCAGATTTTGCCGCTTTTTATATAACTTGACTTTTAGGGGGAATCGGGCTTTTTTTATTTGATATTTTTATGGGCAAAATTAAACGGATTCGGAGCGCCCGCCCGAATTTTATAAATCGTAAAAAAAGGGCTTTTTATTATGGCAAATGTGGATTTGGATTTGGTCAAGGCGGTTCTTCAAAGGTCGGACATTCCGGCAGTTGAAATCGCGAAAATCATCGAGGACATCAACACCGAAACCAAAATGGCCGAGGAGGCCAAGGGCGAGAAGGAGCCGCCCGTCAAAAAGCAGTTCGTCTTTATTTTAAGCGATCCGCAGGGCAGGATTAAGGGCGACACCGACTATGTCGGCTGGGTAGTGCAAATCCCCGAGGACGACAACCCCGCAACAGCCCTCGAAAAGCTCCACGCGGGCGCGTACGACTTCAACCGCTCCGCGAAGGGCAGGCGGTTCGCCGTGCAAAGCGTGGCCGAGGCCTGCGAGTTCGGCAGCGCAAAAATCTTCAAGGAGCAGAAAATTTGGATAAAGACCAAAGAGCCCGTTATGGTCGTGAGACCGGACAACAAAATTCCAACCGAATAGAATGCCGCGCATGCACCTGAGGGTCACCAAATACGGCGAGCCCGTGGTTCCCGATTACGAGATCCCTTATCATACAGAGATAATGGAAAG
>JAGBOM010000226.1 GCA_017633865.1 Opitutales bacterium | reverse complement strand
TTTGCGCTCTAAAATAAAACGAGAGGTCTAAGGGGCGAGGCGCTCAATAACCCATTTTGAATCAGATTCAAGGGTGTATCTAAAACGGTCGTGAAGCCGGCTTGGCCGCCCCTGCCAAAATTCAAAAACTTTGGGCTTAACCCTAAATCCGCCCCAAAAGTCGGGCAGGGGGATTTTGCCGTCCTTAAATTTGTTTTTCATCTCCTCGAATTTCATTTCGAGAATCGAGCGCGAGGTGATGACGCTGCTTTGGCGGGAAACCCACGCCCCGAGCCTGCTTGACGAGGGTCTCGACAAAAAATATTTCAGGCTTTCAAAAGAGCTGATTTTTTCCGCCGTGCCCAAAATCTTAAGCTGACGCTCGAGGCCGAGCCACAAAAAGTGCAACGCGGCGTTCGGATTTTTTGAAATGTCGTTAGCCTTGGCGGAGGTGTAGTTTGTGAAAAACACAAAGCCCTTTTCGTCCCAAGACTTTAAAAGAACCGTTCTAATGTTGGGCTCGCCGTTTTCGTTTACGGTGGCAAGATCCATCGCGTTCGGCTCCTCAAGCTTGCACGAGAGGGCTTCGTCAAACCATTTTTTGAACTGGGCGAAGGGGTTTTCGTTCAGGTCTTCGCGGTTGAGGGAGCCTTTTTTGTATTCGTTTCGGAGGTCGAAAATGTCCATTTTTTTGCAGGGTGGCGAATTTTTATTGAAGCAAATCTTTGATTGTCGTTTTTGCGTATTCGCTTTTTTCAAATTGCGCGAAGGCCTTGAGGGCGTGCGAGGCGGTTATGTTTCGCTTTGCGATGTCGGCCTCCAAAATGTCGTCGCCCGCGTTTTTGCCGATGCGCGCGAAGAAGTCTACAAGCGAAAGCGCGCCGGGGGAGTGCGATGGCTTCAGGGCGCCGTCGCCGTCTTCGACCGAGCAGATTAAATCCTTGTCGGCGAGGGTCGCCACGCACGCCGAGACTATTTCCTTGGGGATTTCCAGATTTTCGCAAATCTTTTTTACGGTCGGCGCCTTTTCGGATTTGTAGAAGGCTTTTGCGATTTCAGAATAAATCGCAAGGCAGATGAGCTCCCTGGCCTTAAAACCCATGCTGTCCCAAGCCTTGCTGCTGCTTAGAAAATCGATGTTTTGGACGGCGTAGGTTATTTGCGAGCCCATCAAAATGAAAAGCCAGAATATGTAAAGGCTGAACATCGCAACCGGCACGACCGCCAAATACCCGTAGAAGCTTTGCTGCTGCACTACCTTGCCGATGTACAAAAACGAAAGCTTGTTGTTGCCCAAAAGCAGGCAGGCCACAACCACGGCTCCTATAAAGGCGGGCAGCATTCTTACCTTCGTGTTGGGCATAAATTTGTAAAACAATGCAAGCGCGACCGTAAGGGCTCCCATGCCCGCAAGCTGGGTTCCCCAGTTGGCGTATTTTGAAATGACGGGTATGTTTTTGAAAACCCCGCCAAGCTGCGAGCCCGTTAAAAACGTCATTCCCGAAAGCCCCAAGACCACGCCGAGGGTTATGAGCATCCAGTAGAAGGTAAAGCGCATCATCCAGTTTCTGCCCTTTTCGACGCCCCAAATCGTGTTGAACGCCGACTCCATATTGACGCACAAAAGCAGGCACGTAAGCACCACCGTAAGCGACCCCACAATCCCCAGCGACGCGCTGCGCTTGGAAATTTTTTCGATAAACTCCAGGATTTTCGGGTTGATTTCCGCCTCCCTTTGCTCGAGAGCCTCTTCTGAAAATTCCCCGCCTTCGGCGTACATTGCGGGGTTGTCGGAAACCTGCGTAACCGCGGGCATTACAAACACGACGGCGTCCACTATTTTTTCGGAAATGAACTTGTCGCCCTTTTCCTTAAAGACCATTCCCGAAAAAATCATCACCACCGCCACAATCGGGCCGAGCGCCAGAAGCGTCGTGTACGAAAGCGACGAGGCCTGAATCGGCACCTTGTTTTTAATAGTGCCGTTTACGATTGTGGTTATAATGCGCAGCGCCCCGTAGCAGACGGCCTTCAGCTTCGACATCTGGGCGATGTCGGAAGACCAAATTCCCAATGTCAAAAAATCGGCGATTTCCGTAAGCCTGCCGCGGCGCGGTTTGGATTGTTTGTTTTCTTCGTCCATATTCGTTTAATTAAGCGGTTTTTAGCAAAAGGTATAAAAGATAGATGAAGGCCGCCTCGCTGAAAAGAAGCGCGGCGATTGTAAGCCGCCGCTTCAGCCTAACCGTGAAGGCGACCCCGCAAACGAAAAATATAAAAGCCGCCGCCGCGCGGTCTCCGAGATCCGCGCAGTAAAACAGGTACGCGTAAAAGCCCGCGAAGAACATATAGCCCAGGCCAGCGGCCTCGAACGGGGTTTTTCTAAACAGCGAAAGAAGCGTTATGCACGCCAAAAAGACGCAGGCGGGAATTTGGTAAAAATCCGGCGGAAATAGCCAAACGGCCGCCGCCGCCATTGCGGAAAAAATGACGAGGCTGACCGCCGAGGCCTTGCGCTCGCGCGCCTCGGCGAGGGCTTCCCGCAAGATGCGCTCCTTTAGGCTAAGAAGCGCCTTCGCCTTCTTTTGCCTGATGGAGTTCTCGATTTCCTTTTTCGCGTCCGGCATATTTTTTATTTAGGCGTTTTTTGTTTCGCGCGGGTTCTCGCCCCAGCCGAGCTTGGTGCGCAAAATCGAAAAGTGGGAGTACCCGCCGGCGCGCAGAAAGTTTACGCGCTTTTGCGAGCTTTTTATTTTTATGGGCGTTAGGCCGTCCCAAAGGGGGAGGGGAACGCCGTCGCGGATTATCGACGACGGCCTGTCGCAAATAACTTCGATTACGGTCGAGTCGTCGAAAATTATGCTGCGGTTTGAAAGCGTATGCGGGCAGATTGAGGTGAGGGCGAAGGCTTTCGCCTTCGGGTGCAAAAGAGGCCCGCCCGCCGACATGTTGTAGGCCGTAGAGCCCGTGGGGGTCGAAAAAATCACGCCGTCGCCCGTAAAGAGCGCGACGAACTCCCCGTTGGCCTTAACAGAAACGTTCACCACTGTTTGCTCGCGGCTTTTTACGGCGAATTCGTTTAGCGCGTAAAAGGTCTCGCCGCCGATTTCGGCCTCGAGCAATAGCCTTGAGTCGACGGCGCAGTCGCCGCCCAAAATGTCCGCAAAGCTTTCGTCGCTAATGGAGTCCGTAAAAGTCGCCATAAAGCCGAGCTTGCCGAGGTTGACGGCGAAAATAGGCGCGCCGAATTTCACCGCCGCGGGAACGCAGGAAAGGATTGTGCCGTCGCCGCCTATAACGCAGAAGGCGTCCGCGCCCGCGAAGGCGGAGCAGTCGGCGCGGGGGTCGGCGATAAGCCTCGTTTGCGCGCCCTCTTTTGCCGCCGCGGCCATGAGCCTTTCGGCGAGCTCGCCCGCGCCGGCCTTCTCGGCGTTGGCGACGAACAAAATCTTTTTATTCGACAATTTCACGCTATTTATATTGCCTCTTTCGCCGCGCATATCAATATATTTTTAAACGTTTTTGCGCCGAAAGGCGGAAAAATATTGTTGAAAGAATTTTTAAGAGGTGTTGAATAAAAAACTTTAAATTATGTCGGAAATTATAAAGTACAACAAAGAGGAGCTTCTGGCGATGATGCCCCAGCAGCCGCCGTATCTGTTTTTGGATTCCGCCGAGATTGACGGCGGCGCCGTGCGCGCGTCGTACCGCATAACCGGCGACGAATTTTTCCTGAAGGGTCACTTCCCGGGGAATCCGGTTTTTCCGGCTTCCGTCATGCTCGAGGCTCTGGGGCAGGCGGCGATTGTAAAGCTTATGTGCGGGAATTTCGACTCCTCCAAAAAGCGCGCCGACAAAACCAAGATTTTCTTCACCTCCGCCGACGGCGTAAAGTGCTCGAGAATGTGCCGCCCCGGCGAAACTTTGGACTTTGAAATAAGACTGAAAGTCTGCCGCTACCCAATGGCCGTGTTCGAGGGCAAGCTTTCAGTCGGCGGCAAGATCGCCGCTTTCGCCGAAAAAATAACCCTGATTTTCGACTATTTAAAAGATGAATAAGAAAAGCGTCGTAATAACGGGCTTGGGATTTATCACAAGCATAGGCAACTCTAAGGCGGAAGTTTTAAAAAGCCTTGCCGAAACAATTTCTGGCATAGAGCTTTACAAGCCCTTCGAGGCGGATTCAATCCCCGTAAAGTGCCTCGGCACGGTAAAAAATTTCGACACCGAGTCAAACGATCCCGAAGACTGGACTTACCCGGAAGAATACCATGTCCGCCGCGAGGTTCTCCGCGGGTTTTCGCCCCACGTCCTTTACGCGTATTGCGCCATGAAGCAGGCTGTCGCGGACGCGGGGCTCTCTGACGACGAAGTCTCGAATCTGCAAACGGGAATGTACACGGCAAGCGGCGGCTCGGTGGGCTCGATTTACGCCAATATGCAGCGCCTGCACAGCCACGGCGTTATGCGCGCCTCGCCCATGGGGGTTGTGTCGAGCGTGGTGGGGACGCTGTCGTTTAACTTGGTGTCGGCGTTCAAGATAAAGGGCGCAAGCTGCGGATTTGCGAGCGCCTGCGCAAGCTCCTCGCACGCGATGGGCTTCGCCTACGAGGAAATCGCCTCAGGCAGGCAAAAAAGAATGTTCGTTGTCGGCGGCGAGGACGGCGATTTTAGCACGATTCTGCCCTTCGCGGGGATGAGGGCCCTCTCTTTAAGCAAAGACCCCTCAAAAGCTTCAAGGCCGTACGACAAACACCGCGACGGCTTTGTGGGAACGGGCGGCGGAGTTGTCGCCGTCTTGGAGGACGAGGAAACCGCGCGCAACAGGGGCGCGAAAATCTACGCCCGCTTCCTCGGCTGGGGGCAGGCAAGCGACGGCTTTAACGTCGCCATTCCGCACCCCGAGGGTGACGGCCTCTACAACGCCATGAAGTTCGCCTTCGACTCCGTAAGCGTCTCCCCCTCCGAGGTCGGCTACATAAACTCCCACGGCACCTCCACCCAAATCGGCGACATTGCCGAGCTTAAGGCCGTCGCGAGATTCTTCGGCGAGGGCGCGAAGGTTCCGATTTCCTCAACAAAGTCCATTACGGGCCACGGGCTTTCGCTCGCCGGGGTGATGGAGTCGGGCTTCTGCGCCTTGTGCCTTGAAAATTCCTTCATTCCCGCAAGCGCGAACATCGAGGAGCTCGACGAGCGCGCGCAGAATTTCGACATCGTGCGCAAAACCCGCTTTGAAAACCCGAAGCTTGTGCTTAGCCTAAGCAGCGGATTCGGCGGGGCGAACACCGCGCTTTTGTTCGGGAAGGCGTAAGATGATATGGCTTTATAGATTGGCTTTTTTGCCGGCCTTTATTCTCGCCATGCCCTATTACGCGGCCAGAATGTTGCGCCGCGGGGGCTACGCCAAAGACTTTTCGCACCGCTTCGGCTGCCAGAAAGACTTGCCCCCGCCCGCCGCGGGGAAAAAAAGAATATGGATACAGGCCGTAAGCGTTGGCGAGGTCGGCGCGGTTTCGACGCTTCTAAAAATTCTGCATGCTTCGGGCAGGTACGAGGTTGTGCTTACCACCACGACAAGCACGGCCTATAAAATCGTGCGCGAAAAATATTCCGGGCTTTGCTATTACGTCGGCGTTTTCCCTTTCGACTTCTATTTTTGCAGCCGCCGCGCCTGGCGAAGAATCAAGCCCGACGCCATAGTTTTAATGGAGGGCGAGCTTTGGCCCGAGCATATG
>JAGBOM010000225.1 GCA_017633865.1 Opitutales bacterium | reverse complement strand
GCGCGAGCATACGCGGCGAAAGCGGCGCGGGCAAAACCACCTTCTTAAACATCGCCGCCTGCCTCGAAAGCAAGACGAGCGGCGAAGTCTGGCTAAACGGCGCGAGGGCGGACACTCTTTCGGCGTCGAAGCAGGCGAAGCTTAGGGCGGAATCCGTGGGCTTCGTCTTTCAGCACTACTGCCTCGTGCCGGAATTAAACGCGCTTGAGAACGTACTTTTTTCAAGCAGAATCGCGGGCAATTACGGCGCAAAAACCCGTCTGCGCGCCCTCGAAATTCTGGAGCGCGTGGGGCTTGCGGGCAGGGTGAAATATTTGCCCGCAAAGCTGTCGGGCGGCGAGCGCCAAAGGGTCGCGATAGCCCGCGCCATACTAAACTCCCCGAAGGTGATTTTTGCGGACGAGCCCACGGGGAACCTCGACGAGGAAACGGGAACCGACATCATGAAAATGATGCTCGAAATGTGCCGCGACGAAAACGCGTCGCTTCTTCTAATAACCCACAACCCCGACTTCGCGAAAATGACAGACCGCTCCCTCGTTTTAAAACACGGCCTGATTTTTGAATAAAAAAATTTTTTATGGCGCGCAAAAACACCAGAGCCATGTGGGCGGAAAAAATTTTGAAGGCCGAAAGCGTCTCGAAAAACTCCAACGTGCTCTCCCTCAAAAAAGAGCCGAAATTAAGGGCGTTAAATTCGTCGCCCACATTTGTGAGGCTCGCGTTTTCGGGAATAGTGGTGGGGATAGACCCGAGCCTTCGCGGCACCGGGCTTGCGGTCGTAAAAATGAGCCCCGGGAAAAATCCGGAGTTTTTGGAGTCGCTAAGAGTTTCAAACCCCGCAAAGCTTTCGCAGGCGGAGTGCCTCGGCAGAATATTTAGGGCGGTCGACAGGCTTTGCTGCAAGTACGACGCCACCGCCGCGGCGGTCGAGCAGTCAATCTACGTCCAAAACAACCAAACGGCTCTGATTTTGGGCTCGGCAAGAGGGGCGGCGATAGCGGCCGCGGCGAATTTTGAAATCCCCGTTTACGAATACCCGCCGCTAAGAATAAAGCAGGCGGTCGTGGGCTTCGGCAGGGCAAGCAAAGAGCAGGTTTCAAGAACCGTCGCCTCCATTTTGAACATCGCGCCCCTCGGCTTCGACGAGTCCGACGCGGCCGCCGCCGCGCTCGCGCATATCTTCACGCATAAAGAGATGGTTTAATCATGGAAAAAACGCTAATTGTAATGGCCGCCGGAATGGGCAGCAGATTCGGCGGGCTAAAGCAGCTCAACAAGTTTACCCCCGCGGGAAAAACGCTTCTCGACTTCGCAATAGAAGACGCTAAAGCCGCGGGCTTTACGGAAGTCGCCTTCGTAATCCGCCGCGACATTGAAGGCGAATTTAAAAGGCAGGTAGGCGCCCGCCACGAAAAAAGCATATCAGTAAAATACGCCTTCCAGTCAATAAACGACCTTCCGAGCCCCTACAAGGCCCCCGGGGGCAGAACCAAGCCGTGGGGGACGGGGCAGGCGGTTCTGGCGTGCAAAGACATCGTAAAAAATCCCTTCCTCGTCATAAATGCCGACGACTATTACGGCAAAAGCGTCTATAAAATCATGGGCGATTTTTTAGAGGCCATGACGCCGAAAACCTACGCCCTTGCGGGCTACAGGCTCGGCAACACGCTTTCAAAAAACGGCGGAGTCTCGCGCGGAATCTGCAATGTTTCAAGCGACGGATTTTTAATCGACGTTAAAGAGCACGCCAATTTGCGAGAAATTTCAGAAACTTCCGTAGCGGATTCCGCGGGCGAAGTCTTCCCGAAATCCGCGCTTGTCTCGATGAATTTCTGGGCTTTCGGCTCTGATATTTTCGACATTCTAAGCGCGGATTTTGAAAGCTTTTTGCGCGAAAATTCCGAAAGCTTGAAGAGCGAATTCTACCTTCCGTTCGCGGTCGACAAGGCCGTAAAAAACGGGCTTGTTTCCGTGAAGGTTCTGCCCAATTCCGAAATTTGGCAGGGCGTAACCTACAAGGAGGACGTTGGGGAAGTCGAAAGATTTTTGGTTGAAAACCGATAAAAATTTTCTTCAAAAAAATCCGCGCCCGCCTTTTAAGCGGCCGCAAAAAAACGCCCTCCCTTAATCGCGGGGGCGTTTTTTTTAACAGTGCGGGATTTTTATTGTTATTGGGCGGTCTTTTCGCCTTTTTCGGCGAGGGATTTCCCCTCAAATTCGCCCGTTAAAGACTCCAAAAACGCGGCAATCTTTTTTATGTCGCCTTTTGAAAGCTTTACGCCGCTTTGATACTTTAGCATGTGCGCGGCGGCGTCTTCAGGGCTGGAGACTGAGCCGTCGTGAAAATAGGGGTAGGTGAGCGCCACGTTGCGGAGCGTGGGGGTCTTGAACTTGCCGAGGTTTTTGTCGTCCTTTTGGAAATTGTAAAGGCCCTTGTCGGCGTCGGTAGCGCCGCCCCTGTCCTTAAAATAATCCCTCAAGACGCCCATGTATTCAAACGACTGGCCTCCGAGGTTGTGGCCGGCGTGGCAGGTGGCGCACTTGGCCTTTTTAAAGAGCTCGTAGCCCTCGATTTGCTCTTGGGTTAGGGCGGATTTGTCGCCCTTTAAAAATTTGTCGAACGGCGCGTTCGGCGTAACGAGGGTGCGCTCGAATTCGGCTATCGCCGCGCATACGGTTTTTTGGGAAATCCCCTCAGGATAGCTTTCGAGAAAGCGCTTTTTGAAGCCCTCGTCGGCCTCGAGGCGCTTGCAGATTTCGTCCCACGAGGCGGACGCCATTTCAAGCGGATTTACGGGCGGGCCCCCCGCCTGCTCCTCAAGATTCGCGGCGCGGCCGTCCCAAAACTGGCGGTGCTGGAATGCGGAGTTGAAAACCGTGGGCGCGTTTACCCCGCCAAGCTTGCCCCCGACGCCCTTTGAATACCTAAGCCTGTCAACCCCGCCGAAAGACAGGTTGTGGCAGGTCGCGCAAGACACCGTGCCGTCGGCGGAAAGGCGCGCGTCGTTAAAAAGCTCTTTGCCGAGGGCGACTTTTTTCGGGTCGGTAGCGGGGGCGGGCGAAAGCGGGCGTACGGGCTCGAGCCTGAATTCGTCGGCGGCCTGCGTAGATTTCGCGAACTCCTCCCTCGCGGATTTCACCCACTCCAT
>JAGBOM010000224.1 GCA_017633865.1 Opitutales bacterium | reverse complement strand
CTTTTCAATTTCTTCAAAAGAAGTGTTTTTTTGTTTTATGTTTGCGGCTGGAAAAAGTCCCGAAATTTTTTTCCATAATAGATAATAGTTCATTTGTATTACGTTTTTGAGTATTTTGTAACTTTATGATTTTAAAGTATTTATCAAGCGTTGAGCCGCCGGCGTTGTGAAACGTTCGGCGGCGTTTTTTTGGGAATTTTTGCAGGGGGTGGTGCATTTTTTTTAATTCAATCCTTTGTAATTGTTATTCAGTCTTTTATATTTGCAAAAAATTTTACAGTTATGGCGGCTAAGATATTATACACCCCGACGGAGGTAATGCTCCGAAATCCTGTGCTGCGCTCAATATGGGACGCGCAGAGCATAGGGTATTTAATTAAATTACAGCTAATTAAGGCTAAGGCAACAAGTCGTTACAACCTCGTGGACGAGGAGGAGGTGCTGCGCTTCTTCTATTCGCACTTCCCGAAATACTTGCACCCATCCCCCGTTGCGTAAAATATTATAGTTGTGTACATTCGTGCAGAAAAGCAAAACGGAAGGAGGCACGAATGACAACCAACAATGACAACGGATTAGGAAAATTTTTTGCGGTCGCGGCCATCACCGGCGCGGCCATTTACGCCGTCTATCTTGTGCGCAAGGCTAAGGCGGCGGAGAGCTTGCGCTATCAACTCACCAGAATACAGCTTTACCAGTTT
Source organism: Opitutales bacterium (assembly GCA_017633865.1). Lineage (GTDB taxonomy): Bacteria > Verrucomicrobiota > Verrucomicrobiia > Opitutales > Intestinicryptomonadaceae > Intestinicryptomonas. The sequence continues at coordinate 22,309 of JAGBOM010000224.1, read as the reverse complement.
GCCAGCGGCGGCAACCTCGTGTTCCGCGTCTGGATGAGGTTTACCAACCTCGAAAACACTCCGCTTGTCGTCAATCAGATGTACCTCGACATTTTCCTTAATTTTGGCGGCTCTCTCCATCGTATCGCAACACTCAATACCAATAACGTCCCGATAGAAATCCCGGAAAATAGCAGCGTCGATTTGCCCTTCGACATATCCGTGCCGTGGGCAAATATCGGCGTGGCTACTGCGAAAATCCTCGCCGGCTATCTTACAGGCAACGGCGCAAACTGGCCGACGGAGGCGAAGGTGGAGGGACAGATTAAGACGATGGGCTTTACTATCAAAATCGACACTACAGTGCCATTCAGTGCGGACGCTTTAAATAGTTGATGTTATGGGAGTTTACGGCACGACATATAAAAGCGCGTTCAGCGGTTTGGGCAAGCCCTCGATCAAATTGGAGTTTGAGGACAACGAGAGCCTCGTGGCGTTCTCTAAGCGTATGCAGGAGGGCGAGGCCTCGCCTGTAACATGGAACGAGGAGGAGGAGATGTTTGTGCCGGTGGAAGGTGTGAAAGTTGTTGACGAAAAGAATATTACAGAGTATTTAACAAGCAATCCAGCCGACTTTATTCCGCCCGAGGATTTTAACGAAGCCTCCTTTAAAAATGTGCTTACAATTCACAATACAACAGGGAAGCGTAAAACGTACATTGTAGAGACACCGCTGGCACGTCCTTATAAATGGATTGTATTAAGAGATTATCAGTTAGAAGATAAGCTTAAAGAGAAAAACTCTAATTGGCAAGACCGTACAATATTTAAGGCGTTAATTAAGCCTACTTTGGAAAATCCACGTATGGCGATATTAGACGATAAGGGGCTTGTATTTGTAAAACCATTCACTAACTACGACGGGAAGCCAATTTTATTTTGTGTTACATTGGTATTTGATACTTACAATTATGTAAGCTCCTGCCATCCTAAAAAATTGAAAGACATAATAAAAAAGGCAAACAGCGGTAATGTCTTATATCCCTATGGTTGGGAAGAAAGCCGTACGGCTCCCAGCTTCAACGCAACTGTCCGTACAAACAAACCCTTTAAAGTCGTTGAAATCTGTCTGCCTTTCAGTGGCAAAGATATATTAAATGTTTCAAATAACCAAACATTTAACGAAAAAAATTCTCTTGGTGCGCCTGGTGATACATATATAATCACCGACACGAGGACGCGAGCCCGGAAGGACTTGGAAGATACGGCGGCATTAAAAAAATACGACATCCGGAAGTTTAGCGGCGAGGAACTGCAAAAGATGCAGACCGACGACCCGTTGCTTTATGAGCAAATCAAAAGCGACTTACAGCAGCAAAAAACACCCATCAAGCCGAAAGTAAAAACAAAAGAAGATTGGATGCAGGAAGTTGATAAAATGCTCGAAGTTTGGAAAGATGAAGCATTTTACAAGACAAGGCCGCAAAAACTTGATGAACCTGGCAGTCGTGTAAAAGCAAGGTATATTAGCAATTTACGCGATATAATAATAAAATACTTTATTGAAGAAATCGACAAAGGTAATTATGACCGCGTTAGTAATATTGCTAACATATTGGGCTATAAATACGCAGATAACGAAAGAATATCGCAAACAAATGGTTTGATAAGTCAATTTGTCGGTATTGTTCCAACACTTCCAGAAGGCTGGCGTATATCTAAAAATATACCCAAATGGCTTCCAAAACTCCCGAAAGGTTTTGTATATATAGACAATGGTAAGGAGATGTTTGACTATCGGCACAAGATAATGCCGACACAAAAAGGCCTCGGCAAGACCGCCAACGACGCATTATATAATAATAATGAGTTAATGGATTGTCGAGGCCTCAAGCCTACGTACAAAATATTACAGAGCTACGACGCTTTTTTTGCGCCGGCTCAACACTCGCAGACCTTCGCCGGCGTAGGCCTCGACGATACAAAAAAACTTATTGCAGACATTTGCAAAGCACATTATAAAGATTGTGCCAGGATAGCGCAGCACCTCAAGGCAGACACTAAACTTCAGAGCGTCTTTAATTTGTGGCACTGGCTACGGCATAACATCCGTTACGAATACGACCGGGAAGGCCGTGAAGAAGTGCGCACGCCGTTAAGAACCTGGGCGGATAGGCGGCGCGGAGTCGATTGCGATTGCCTTAGCGTGTTTGCCTGGTGTGTATTGAAGTGCATGGGGTACGACCCCGCCTTCGAGCTTGTATGTTTTAAAGGTAAAAAACAACCTTCCCACATACTTGTAAATCTCGACGGCATACGCTGCGACCGCGTTTGGTTTGTGTTTAACAGTTTGCCGCCTGGCGTAAGTAACAGCGAAATTTACAGGGTAACGGACAGGGCGACGGCGGCGCAGCTCGCCGGATTGTTTAACTAAAAATGTTTTTGTTGATGATACCAGTTTATGGTCTTAGCGGAATAGATGGGGCGCAGTTCCCCGGCTCGGCGAGCCTGGAGGCGTACGCGGCGCGGATGGTGCAGCCATCCCGGCGTGCCGCCTTCATACGCGCACAGGCGGAGACATTGCACGGTATCGAGGGCATCTACAACGTAGCGGCGCAAAAGATTGCAGACGGCACGGCGCAGCCTTCCGACTACACCGACGCGCGTAAAGCTAAGGTTTTAATCATATTGAGCAACACCGACTTCGAGGCATACCGGCTCGCCTCTCATATCGTGCCTTATATCGAGGACATCGACGAGCAGGACGGCGGCTACTTGTTTTACACACAGGAACAGGTGGATGCCGTAAAGCACGCGGAGGATGATTATATTAACATGTTGCACACGCCTGGCACTGACGACGAGGAGCTCGCCGGCTGGCTTAAGAAATTGGGTAAGGCTCTCGCCTCGGGCGTTAAGGCAGTGGGTACTGGTGTATCGGCAGCTGCAAAAAGCGTCGTGAACGCTACGAAGGCGACAGCTAACACCCTTAAGGCGGCGGGGCAGCTCGTCACCGGCAACACCAGCGGCGCAAAGGAGAGCATCAAGAAGGCGGGCAACCAGTTCAAAGACTCCGCAATCGACCCCTGGAAGGCCGCTTATGAAGCACAAAAAGACATCGTTAATTTAACAAAAGAAACGGTAAAAATTGCGGGCAAAGTGCTCAAAGTGCTGTTTATAAAGATTAATCCTGTTACCGTTCTGTTGAGAAACGGCCTCCGCTCTCTAATTGCGCTAAACCTTGCCGGGATGGCGACAAAATTAAATGTTGGACTCCTCACACAATCAGAGGCTGCGGCACTCGGCTACAGCGAGAGCGCATGGAAGGATGGCGTGAAGGCAATGCAGCGGCTTCGCAAGCTGTTTAAAACGATGGGCGGCAACGTCGATAAGCTCGAAAAATCCATAAAAAAGGGCTCGAAGCTCCCCGAGCCAAAGGTGGACAAAAATACTAAATTCGACATGCCGACCAACGACACCGACGACGGCGAGCCGACACTTGGCGACCCCGCCACCATCGCCGCCACCATCGCCGCCTGTATCGGCATTTTAACGCAGATATGGCAGTGGATAGCGTCGATAAAATCAGCGAAGGAGGCGGCAAAGGAGGCAAAGGCACAGGAGGCACAGCTGCAGGCGCAAAACAAAGCAAACGCGGAGGCGGCACAGGCACAGCTTGACGAGCTGCGCAAGATTTACGCCTTCGACTCTGCGGGCAACTTCTACATGGACGAAAACGGCAATTACATCACATGGGAGCAATACTGGGCAAACGAAAACGCGGCACAGGAAGGCGACGACACAAAAAAATATTTAATCGCGGCGGCAGCGGCTGGCGGCTTGTTGCTACTGTTTGCAGCCTTCGCGAAAAAACGTTAATGAAATTTTATTGAAAATGGACAGAATAGCAGCATACGAAATAGGCAGGTGCAACGGACTTGGCGCGGGCGGCGAAAATCTGCAGAACTGGATGCCGTTGATTAATGCCGGGATTAACGCCGGCACTACGATAGCGACCACGGCAATTACAGCGAAAAACCAGAGCGCACAAGCGAGCGGCTCGACGGTGACAGGCGGCAGCACCTCGACCTATGCACCAATTACCACCGGCGGCACGTCGTACAGGACACCCGCCAAACAGGAAACAAACTGGACTCCCTGGATAATTGGCGGCGTGGTGTTACTCGGCGGCCTGGCTTTAATTATGAACTCAAACGGCGGAAGGAGGAAATAAAATGGCATGTGTAGTTATAAAATTAATCCCCCGCAGCGTCTGCTGCTGTAACAACCAACCGGCGGTGGCTCCGATGGTGACGACGACGACAAACACACCGGCGGCTGCAGTTCCCGCACAGGCGGCAACCATGGATCCCGGCAAAATTGCAGCGGCGGCGGCGACATCAGCGGCGACACCCCCCGCAGAACCGGCGGAGGAAACAAAAAAAAGCAACTGGTGGAAGTGGGCACTCGGCGGCCTCGCCGTTATCACATTGATAGCAGCCACCGGCGACAAAGACAAAAAGAAGGACAACAACAAAAAAAGCAACAGGCGATGAGAGATTTTTTGTTATACGGATTGTGCGGCGGTCTGGGCGATGTTTACACGCTCAACACACCAGGCGGCAAAAAGACATTCACGGACGAGGCGGAATACAACAAATACAAAGGGTATGTTCAGCAGTACGACACAGCCTACGGCCTCGCCTACACCTACAACGTAAGTCCGCCAAACTGGGCCGACTTTGAAGCGGGCAACGGCGAGGCGGTTATTGACAGTTACCGCGCCAAGGCAGCCGGCAAAGCACAAGTAAACACCGGTACAGGGGTAACAGCCAACGGTGCAACATACAGCGTACTTTTGCCGACCGGTAGCTATTACAGGACGACCAATAAGGACGATTACGAAAAATACAGCCGTTACGTCGCATTGTATAACGAATGTTACGCGCTTGCAGTTAAATACAACTTCCAGCGGCCAGTATGGGCGCAATTTGAGGCGGGGCAGGGCGAGAACGTATTACAGCAATACAAGACTCTCGAAGCCAAAAAACTCACGGCGGACAAGGAAGAGGCGGCGAAAATAGCGGCGGCGGCGGCGGAACGCGCAAAGGCGGAAGCGGACGCAATAGCGGCGCAGGCGGCGCAGAAGGCGGCATCGATGGAACTCAAGGTGGCACAAAACACCGGCGACGCGCAGGCGACGCAGACCGCACAGGCAGCACTTGCCAAAACTGTACAGAAGGCGGCGGAGGCTTACCAGGCCGCGCAAGTTGCACAGGCGGCAGACGTTACCTACGAAGCACCGGCGGCGCAGACCGGGAACACGCAAACGGCAACCAAAAAGGGCGGCATCCCCTGGTGGGGCTGGGCTCTCGGCATTGTAGGCGGCGGCCTGTTGATTTATAAGGTATTTGGAGGCAAAAAGAAAGGCAAGAAAAAATAATAACTTTTAATAAATAGAAAACTATGGCATTTATCAGAAAGAACTGGCAAAAAGACGCAACTGCCGTCGCTATCAACGCGGCGGTGCGCGGTGTTGGCGCGGTTGGCGGCGCGTTCATCACCAACAAGCTCTTCGGCGAAGGTAAAAGCAAGACTATGCAGAATATCGGCGGCCCGCTCATGCTAATTGTTGGCACGGTTGGCGACATGATGATGGACGACCCGAAGCTCCGCGCAGCCTTCCAGGGCGTGGCAACCTACGCAGCGTTGCACACCGTCGCAGTTATCGCCCCGGACAGCGTAGGCACGGAGGTAGGCATCAGCGGCCTGGATGTTACCAAGAACCCGGCAGCAATGTTTAACGGTGTCGGAGCTCTCGGCACTACCACCGCCCCGCCGGAGTTTGCGCTTGCGGCTGGCGAAAAGACCGTCACCGACACAGACGGCAAGACGTACAACAACGACTGGGCGTATCTGGCCGAGCACATCGACGACGCAGAGCAGATAACCCGGACAGTTGACGGCGTTGACGACGACGCAGCATACAAGGCTGCATCCCTAATGGGTGTTTCGGACGCTATGGCAGCGGCGAACCTTATGGGCATTTTTTAACCAATAAACATATCAAATCATGGAAGAATTACTGAAGAACCTCGACATCACAAAGTTCTTTACAAGAGACCAAGCTCTCCTTCTCGCAAGCGTTATGAAGCTTTCACCGGGAATGATTAAGGACTTCAAGAACGGCAACCTTAACCTCTCCGATAGCGTGTACTACAAGAGGTACGAAATCACCGGCGCAGGTGGACTTCTCGACCTTCTCTACAACGACGACGCAATCAAAGACGGTTATTGCAACCTGTCGAAACAGAAAATCAAGCAGGGCTGCGCCTTCATGCTTAGCCGTATCACGGCGCGCATCGGCTACACTGCAGCCACCAACACCACCTACACGGCGGCCAACATCAACTACTTGCCAGTGGCGAACATCGGCACAGTTGACCCCATCATCAGCAACTGCGAGCTCGAGCTTGACCTTGCACAGCTCAACATTTTCCAATCTCCGATTAACTCCTTCTGTCAGGAGTCGGTGGGCATCAACGGAGAGAAGGACGGCATTATCCTCACCGCTCCCAAGCTCATTCAAGACAGCCAGGAGCTCCAGATGAGGTTGCACGTACCCCAGGGCGCAACCATCAGCGGCACAACAAACCGCTACTTCATCGAAGTTGCGCTCCGTGGCTCGGAAATTCGCGTAAAGTAGCACATTCACGTTCACGAGGAAGCCTACCACGACCAGAGGCGGCGGCATCCAAAAGCCGCGCAAGCGTTCTCGCCGGAACACGCCGCCTCACTAACATTATATATATAATATAAGGTGTAACAAAATGGCAAAAGAACTTATACAAAAATATTGGTTCACCGTACCAGCGACGACAGGAACACAGGCTTATCAATACGTTTTTAAATCGGACGAGCTTTACAAGTTCCTCACCGGCATCGCGTGCCCGCTCGTTACGGCGTTACCTTCGGCGGATGAGATTAAAATAGAGCTCCGGGATGACTTTAAAAGCATCCTTAGCTTCTCGCCTGTGCAAAACTGGTGCAAAAACACCAGCAGCGCAGACTTCGACCTTACGGCGGTGTTTAGGCCGGTTTTGTCCCAATCGGCGGGCAAAAACTATTACTTAAACGTGCGAGTAACTAACAGCGCGGCCGCCTTCACCTTTGTTGCACTGTTTAGGCAAAGCAACGAGCAGCCGGCGGTGTCGATATTCGGCGAGGAGGTTACAGGCTACGACATGCAGAGCTTCACCATCAAGCAGCCCGCGCTTGGTTCAAACTACAACATAAATCTCCCCTCCGACTACGACCGCGTGGCGGGCGTGAACTTCGTCGGCGGCGACACGGCAAATATTATGCGCCTCGCGCTCGATATTAACGACAGTGTGAGAGAGCTTCTCGACCCTGTGCCGGTGAGCATTTTGGCCGTAACGGAGAACCAGGGGTATGACAAGACGTTTTTCCCGGTTGCCTTCGAGTCGAAAAACAAGCAGGTAAATTTGAGACTCACGCAGTTAGACAGCGCACCAATGAGCTACACGGCGACGGATTTTACTGTAACATTCCTATTAACACGCTAAAAAAATGGACGTTTGCGACTATATCAAGAACTACGCCACCACCCACGGCATAAAGGATTACACGCTTAAATGTAAGTATGTAAGCAAGGCGGACGTGGCCAACGTGCTCCAGTTCTCCGGCGGCGTTGCCTTCTTTTACCGTGTATTTGCGGAGGGTGAGATAACCGACAAAAACCAACTGCAAAAGAAATTTTTGCAAGTGGACACGCCCACCGACTTCTGGGACTTGTCGCCAGTGGCGGAAGTAGTGGATTTTGGCACGCTGCAAAAAGTCGAGACGGATTTTATATTTACGGCGGACAATACGCTTAAATTTAACCTGTTTGAAGGCACAACGGACGCGATGTTTGCAAGCGTTATAAATTTTTGCGCATTGTACATGTACATGGCCCCGATAAGGCTGGAAACAGGCGGCAACAACAGCGACGGCGACAACAACGGCAAAAAAAATGCAAATGACGACATAATAATAATAACAGACTGACAAAATGAAACTGACAAAGGATTACATCATTAACCACATGAGGCAAACGCAGTACCCCTGCTGGAGCCTGTTTGTAATGCAGAATTACAAAAGAGTACCAATTATGCACTACAACGGCGACGACTGGCAGAGCGACGACGACGCGGCAGCAAAGACAGAAAAAGCCATCGCACGCCTCAATGGTGCGCTTCAGTCGGGCATACCGTCGGACGCGCTGCTCTGTATTGAGCTTAGAAGCTCGAAGGGCGCAAACGGAAGCCAGGGCACGCTCGGCCCGTTTGAGTTTTACAACCACGACAAGGCGGACGAAGTGCCGACACAGCAGCCGCAGCAACAGGCGGCGGGATTGGGTGGTTTTGGTTTTATGCAACCGCCTCCCGGCTGGGTGTCGGAGGAGACGCTCAACGCCAAGCTCGAAGGCATTGCGGTCAAGAACGAGCAGCGCATCAATGAAATTTTATTGAAGCAGCGCGAAAAGGACTTTGAGGAGCGGCGCAACCGCGAACTCCGCGAAATTGCGGAGATAAAAAAAGAACTCAAGGACGAAAGGCGTAAATATGAGAGCAATACAGGCGCGGCGGCCGATACGCTTGTGATGGCAATAAAAAAGATTTTGGGCGAACTGTTCCCCGCCTTGCCAATCAACAATGCGGCGGAGGCACAGCCCGCTACGTTGTCGGGAGCGGACACCAGCCGACCCACCGACCCGAAATATGGCGCGGTGGAGGCGTTGGCAAATGCAATGTACCAGGACCCGGCATTAACGGAGCAGGACGTTAACGAAATCGCGCTCGCTATCAAGCAGCGCGCCGCGATGAAACACAACACACCGCCGCAGCAGCCACAGGAGGCTACGGCGGTAGAGTTCCCGAAGGGGGCGGGCGGTACGCAAAATGTTTGACTTCATCAGAAAACCGCAGCCGCCAACCATCGAGGCGAACAACCTCTCATTTGAGAGATTGACAGAGCAGCTCGCCTCGGCGATACGCACACAGATAGCGGCGGGCAACCTAAGCGCACAGGAATTAATGAAGCTTGTGCAGCTCGCGCAGGACACAAAGAGGCTGCGCAGCGCGCTAACATACTTGTAACAATTCACAGATTAATAAACATATAAACGATACGGATTATGGCACTTAAGAAACCATCAAAACCAAAACTCAAGAAATACCCGAAGACCCCGCGAGAGACCGCGAGCATCGAGGTATGGAAGAACTACGACGCAAAGACAAAAGCCATCGACGCGGACAACAACAAGAAGATTGCGGAGTACAAAAAGAAGGTGACAGCGTACGAGAACGAAGTCAAGCAGCGCAAGGCCATCAAGGAACGCGCCGCAAAGGCTAAGCAGAAGTTAAGCGGCTTTTAACAGCTGCGTTTTGTCAGTCTAACCAGAAGGGCACGGCGAACGCTGCGCCCTTCATAAAATAAAAGGCGATGGACAATAGCAAAGGCTGGCTCGTAGGTCTTAGCGCGGTGGCTCTCGGAGCGGGAATTTTTTTCTACTTCAAAAACCGAGGCAAAAAGGAAACGGAGCAGGAAAATAAAGCCATCTCCGACCTTACCACGAGCACAGAAACAGAACAGGCGGCGCTTCTGAAAAAATATCTCAACGTCACCGACTCCGTGCTGGTTGGCTGGAGTGCGGGAAGTCCTTACAGAAACAATGCGCAGGAGGCTCTGCGCGTATGTCTCCAGATAACGAACTGGAACGAGGTTGGCAAGAAATTTAGCGCGTTATGCGATAACAAATACACGCTTAATAAAGCTTTACAGGATGGTCTGAACGACGAACGCTACACAAAAGCCATTCAGTTTGCGAAGGCGAAAAAAGTAGTTACAACAATGCCCTTTACGTATGCCGGGCACACGTTCCAGGCCGGTACAATAATGGGCGCACTTGCCGGCGAAGGCGTTAACATGCTTGGCAACAAGGTTTACAACACAGTAAACGACTACACGGCCAACACATTCAGCGACGACACAGAGTTAATAATCCCTGTCCCCCAGGACATGGCAAAATTAATTTAACATGGTAAAATTATGGAGATGGAAGATATGGTCGATTTAATAATCGACAACATCGAGGGCGGCTATTATCACCCGGACATGAAAGACAAGCTCAAGGGAGGCGAAGCAATGGGCATCAGCGGCGAGACGATGTTCGGGCTCGATAGGAAAAACGGCGCGGGCTCTGCAGTGACAGACAGCACCGCCGGCCGCAATTTCTGGAAGTTGATAGACACCTACTACGGCAACCATCACGGCGATACAAGCTACTACGGCGACAAGGCGGACGGCAAGCGCGGCATCTCTGCAGCGGTTGGTGCGCAGTTGCGCCAGTACACCCGCGAAATCATCAAGGCAATGTACAACGACTACGCCGGCCGCTATCTCTCCGACGGCGCAAAAGCTGTAATTATGAGCAATCCGCAGCTCCAGCTGCAATTCCTCTACGCAGTTTGGAACGGGCCGGGACACTTCCAAACCTTCGCGAACCTGGTAAACGCTGCATATTCCAACGGCACAAGGGCGGCGGCTGCGCTTTATAACATTGTTGCGGACGCTCGACGCAAGAAGGGCGGCCTGTTCGCAATCGGAGCGGACAAGCTGGACGCAATATGTAAAAAGTATTTGGGCGGCGTTCCCGGCGAGGAGGGCGGCTTCGGTGTCGCCGGTTGGCTTCTCGGCGGCCTCGCGGCCTTCTTAATAATTAAGGCACTATCTAAAAAGTAAAGCACATGATCGGCGGCAATTACACAGAAACAACGCGCGATAGCTGGGCGACAGTTCCCGGACGGTCGGAGGAACTGGAGCGCGATGAAAATGGCAACATCACAAAAATTACCTATTACGAAGGCGACAGCGTGGTGTTCGCTCAATACTTCACGCTCAACGACTCCGGGCAAATCACAAAAATAGAATGTCAAGACAGTTAACATTATGGCGGGCTACGAATACAATCCACTTTTAAAATTAAACCTTCAGAAGAAGGACGACTCGGCGACACCTGGCGACATCGCCAGGCTCGAGGGCGAGATTGAGGCACTGCGCGGCAACGTGTCCGACAAAGTGCCAAAATTTTTCCAAAGTATCGAGGAGCTGGAAGTCGGAGAAATTGGACAATACCAAGGTGAAACGACGGCGGATTTTGTGAACGGCTATTTTTACAAAAGGCAGGAGCCAGTTGCAGTTGAATACGGAGAAACGCAATATACATACCAAAGCACTGGCTATATAGAAATAAAACGGGGCGGCACATTAACAGCAAAGCAACTATATGTGCGGCAAAATGAAGAGCATGGCTACATAACATTTACAACCGAACAATTAATATTATGTCGCTGTGCATCCGAGCGTAACTACGCTTATGTATTTTTATTCTCGCCCGACTTACTAATCGGCGGCGACGACTTGCCAACCGTAACGGTTGATAATAACCAGTATTTGCTATTTCCGTATGTGTACGACCGCACAGACGTAGGCGATGAGTTTATGGACTATGACAATCCGATACAATACTTAGGCAATAACACGGTTAAATATTTAGATTATGAGCCAAAAGTGCTGTATAAGTCTGCGTGGGGCATTAGTTCATTTATTGGAGCAGATTTAAATGATAATAGTTTGCTTTATGCGTGGTTTAACAATTACGGATGTTTTGCGCTGCCTATTTCGTCGGATTGTAGCCAGTTGGCATTTAATGTATTAAAAGCCCTGCCGCCGTCTGATTATTATTATGAAGCAGAAACGACGCAAGAAATAACAGCATATCCAACTTCATTTATAACACAGCCGCCATTTGTCCGAGTTAATGCGCAGCCCTCGCTCGACCCTTCCGACTTCGCGACCGCGGCCCAGGGTACGAAGGCAGACACCGCGCTGCAAAGTATCTCCAAAGGCACAGACGGCAATTATATTACTACGACGGTAACAGAGAAAACAAACAACGAGCAGACCGTCGCCGCGTCGCTGACCATCCAAGACATCACCACCGCCGACAACACCCACAAAGGACTTGCCGAAGCGTCAAACGTGAAGGCATACGCGGCAACGGCGGCACAGGGCGCGAAGGCAGACAGCGCACTCCAAGGCATCAGTAAAGGTACAGACGGCAGCTATATAACTACAAACGTATCAGCGAAAACAAACAACGTGCAGACCGTCTCCGCGTCGCTCACCATCCAAGACATCAACACCACCGACACCGACCACCGAGGCCTGCTGGAAGCGTGGAACACACGGAATTACATCGACAACGAAATTTACAAAATCTCGCTAAATTTCTTTTTTTATGGTGTCCAGTGGGACGAGAGCAATCCCAGCCCGGATTGTACCCGCATCGGCAACATGAGCCTTCACGCGGAGCTGCCCGTGCAAAATGCCATAATTGGCGGCTTATTACAGGACGATTTAACGTTTACGCCCTTCGCCGACCAATCCGACTGGAGCGGCGAAACCGTGGATGGAAGCGCGGGCCAACTGATGCTCCAAATACCTAAGCATTACTTTAAATCGGAAATTCACGGCACAATACACAAAAAACTAATTTCACAATACCCGCTCGCCGGCTTTATTGAAATTCCATTGATGTACGTATCTGCGGAGAAGGCGACGGTTGACAGAACCGACCCCACGACCCCTAAATTGTGCAGCGTCGTTAATTCGTCGCCGGAGTATCGCGGCGGACAAAATACAGCCGACTGGGACAACACCTACCGCTCATTATTAGGCAAGCCCGCCAGCAATATTTCTTTAACAAATTTCCGCCAGTACGCACGAAACAGGGGCAACGGCACGGCATGGAACTGCCACATATATCTCGCACAAAGGATGTTATATTGGTTATTCGTTACCGAGTACGCCACGCTCAACTCGCAAAAAAACTTCAACGCGGCGAAGGATGCCAACGGCTACGCGCAGGGCGGATTGGGTCCGGGTGTGTCGAACTGGAACGGCGACGCATGGAACGCCTACAACAGTTATAATCCACTCGTTCCGTGCGGTTATTTGTTGGAGTACGGCAACCAAAGCGCGGTAAAGAATTACAGCGTAAAAGATGCAGACGACAACATCCTCGTAACATTTGAGGTAAACAGTTATCGCGGCATTCAATCACCGTTTGGCGACATTTGGGACTGGACGGACGGCATATTGATAAATGTACAATCAGACGCGGCGGGCGGCATATCGACGTGTTATATTACCGACGACCCGCAAAAATTTTCGAGCACGGATTTTTCGCAATACACCGAACTGGGCAACACTCCACGCGCCGACAACTGGATAAAGACAATATTCGACAATGAACAGGGCGATATTATTTGCAAGACACAGGGCGGCTCGTCAACGTCGTATTATTGCGACTATTACTGGGGCGCAAATTTGCCCGCGTCGGACGTGTCGCTCCGGGGTGTTCTCTTCGGGGGTGCTGCGAATCTCGGCTCCCGCTGCGGCTTCCTGTACGCGTCCTCGTCCGCCGTGCCCGGCTCCGTCAGCCCGCATCTCGGGTCGCGGCTCTGCGCCATCCCGCCCCCCTAATGGAGCGCGTAGCGCGACCGCGCGAGTATTCGCCGTAAGGCGAAAAATTTTTTAGAAAATACAAGGTTGGCTGTCCTTCCGGGGTGTTCACTTCGGGGGTAATGCGAATAACGGCTCCCACTGCGGCTTCCTGTACGCGAACTCGAACAACGTGCCCGGCAACGTCAACCCGAATATCGGGTCGCGGCTATGCTTGTACAAAAGAAACTCAAAAAAAGGGACAGCAGCCTCGCCACTTGGCGAAAAATATAATAAATGTTGAGTGTGTCGGTAGGCGGCAACGCCGACGGCTCACAACTTACAATGCAGAATGAAGCGTTACGGCAACTTATATGATAAGGCAATCGACCTTGACAATCTACGGCTTGCAGACAGTAAGGCGCGGAAAGGCAAGGCACGGCAGCGCGGCGTTAAGATATTCGACCGCGACAGGGAAGGCAACCTCCAACGGCTGCATGAGATTTTGAAGGCGGAAAAATTCGAGACTTCGCAATATACCGTTTTCACAATCTACGAGCCAAAGGAGCGGCAAATTTACCGCCTTCCATACTATCCCGACCGCATAGTCCACCACGCAATAATGAATGTATTAGAGCCGATATGGACGAGGATTTTTACATATAATACATATAGTTGCATCAAAGGGCGCGGGATTGCGGCGTGTGCCGCACAGGTAGAGCGGATAATAAAGGAGTTTGAAGGGCGGAAACTTTACTGCCTTAAAATCGACCTCAAAAAATATTATCCATCCATCGACAACGAAATTTTAAAACAGATTGTACGGCGCAAAATCAAGGATGGCAGATTGTTAAAGCTGATTGATAATATAATAGACAGCGAGCGCGGTTTGCCGATTGGCAATTATCTAAGCCAATATCTAAGCAATCTTTACCTCGCTTATTTTATGCACTATTGCAATGAGACGTTAAAAATAAAGTGCGTCGAGTACGCGGACGACATTGTATTTTTTAGCGACGACAAAAACGAACTACACCGCGTATTTGACACAATCAACGCCTATTTAGGCAACGGCCTACACTTGACAATAAAATCAAACTATCAGATATTCCCAATAGCGGAAAATCGACAAGACCGCCACGGCAGGGCGTTAGATTATGTCGGCTTCAAGTTCTACCGAAAACAGAAGCTGATACGGAAGTCGATAAAACAAAACTTTTGCCGAGCCGTCGCAAAACTCACAAAGCGCAACGTCACGCCCGAAGCCATACGACGCAAGACCGCCAGTTGGTACGGATGGGCGACGCACAGTAATAGCAGACATTTATTAAAAAAATTATACGGAAATGAAACAGAGGACATATTACAGTGAGCAGCCGTCGGAGTATGAGGGCGGCAAATTTCGCGCAGAGATAAGGCTCGACATTAAGGAAGAGCCACCCACAGGCGAGGAAGGCGCGGCGCAATGGTCTGCGCTCGCCATCAGCATCGCCGCGCCCATAAGCGCGAATTTATTTGTAAAGACCGCGATGGACGAAATCTACGGCAACGACCACGAGGCGAAATTGATAAACGAATATAACGCGGCGGTGTTCGGCATCTACACAGGCGACGACGCACAGGCAATGATTGACAATTACAATGATTTTTTGCAGACTCGCAAGGCGTTAAAAAACGCCATCGAACGCATCTGCAAGGAGCACGACATCGACTAATGAAAAGTTTTGCAGACTTAATAAAAGAGGGTACGGTCAAGGACGTGGCGGCGGATTGCTATTGCTGTAAGCGCGTCTCCGTCGATGATGTGGTTGGCAAACAAATAACCATCCTTAACGTCATCAAGGACATCAAGACCGAGAAGGGCGACGGGCGCACACTCGTACACTTCAAGAGCGACGAGTTGGGCGAGGGCAAGTTCTTCACCAACGCCCGCCTCGTGAAGGAGCAGCTAAATCAGATACCCGCCAAGGAGTACCCACTGACGGCAACGCTAATTAAATGGCGCGACGGAAATAAAACCATATATAAATTAACTTAAAACGGCACTTAAATAAGTGCCGTTTTTTTTTGTTTGTATGTATAAAATGCTTATATTTGTGGCGTTAACTAAATAGCAATGATTATGGGAGTATATTCGACAAATACAGGAGCCATTTGCGACTTGTCTGGCTTGGGGCTTGGCGAGGCGGCTGCGGCTGCAAAAGCAAAGGTAATACACCAAAGGATATTAAAGAGAATTTGCCGCCATATCGACGACCTTCTGTTACCACGTTTCGAGGCTGTCAACGAGGGCGAAATCGGCAAGCCTAACTCCGAAATCCCGGATATAGTAATATGGTCGCTCAAATCCAACATGCAGCATAACAAGCCTATTGTTGCTATAGAAATAACTACAGACGACTACGAACAGGACAACAAAAAGAAGCTGCAAAACCTTTACGAAAAATATCCGACTTTGCAAGAATGCTTTTTATTTAATTACGAAAGCAATACTTGGAAAATAGTTTGTCGCACAGGTTTTACACTTCCGCACTCTCATAGCAGTTATCTAAATGGCAAATATGGCATATATTGCGACTTTAACGAGCCTTTGGTTGATTGTGACATTAAAAACCTTTTCGGTATTGCAAAAAGAAAACGCACATAAAAAGAAGGCGGCCGCCTGGGAAAATCCACCAGGGCGGCCGCCGGTGTCAAAACAAATAAAAAGCAATTTTCATTAAAATAATAGCAGCTGCGCGCTTTTAAAATAAAGCTCGTGGAGCTTCTGCAGTATTTCGCCGCGCGGCTGTTGTGTCCTTTTGATATGCGCGATGGCTTTTACTATTGCGGTATTTTGCACGCTCTCGCCTCGGCCTTCGCATGTGCAGGGATAAAAACTGCAGTGGTCATTAAAAAAACCGCCGTAAATAAAACCATAATACCAGCCGCCATCTCGCTCGGCCGTCTCGATGCTAAGTTCAAATTTTTGGGTTTTGAGCTTGATAATGTCGGGATTAATGCACACGCCGTGCTCGTTCCATTTGTATTCCTTCATTTTTGCGTTTTTTTAGTTAAACAATGCTTGCCTTCCATGTCATGTTCTCGCGGTTGTACTTAGGTGCTGTTACACCTTCGTAGGGTGTGCGTGTCTTTTTTGTGTATTCTTTTATATAGTGTATCATTGCAGAATGAACGGCATACGAAGTAAACTTTTTGCCAGCATCTTCTACGTACACTGTGTGTGTCTTTTCGTCTATCCAAATCTCCATTTTCTTAACGTTTTAGTTAGTTTGAAAAATGCCCCGCGCTCCTAAGTTCCAGCGGTTAGACCACGCGCGGGGCTGGGCTTGCGAAGGCCTTTTAATTCAATTGCGCCACCGCCTCCTTCAGTTCTGCGAGAAGGGCAATGGCTTCGTTAATTGCTCGGCTTGCCGCCTCGAGGCAGCTAAGCAATTTAACGCGGTTTTTCGTACCGCCTGTAATGGCCTCGGGCGGCTTTTTTTTGTCGTCTGTCGTTTCATCAGCGGCGGGCGGAGTGGGCGAGGCCTCCGGCGGTTCTTCGCCCTCGACGCACCAGCCATTCGCGGCTGCGTTCTCGATAGCGTTATTTATTAGCTCGTCGAGAAGGCGGAGGCAGTCGTCTTTAGTAATGTAACGCGTCTGCGACACCTTCCAGCCCCTGCCCAAATTGCTTCGCTCCTTGTCAAAGGCGGAAGTTATTTCAATGTCTTCATCTCTTAGGCCTGTAATGCGGCATAACGGCATGAATGCCTCGTCGAGCAGCATTTGCACGCGCAAAGTCTCGATAGTTGCGATATTACGCCGCTCTACATCCTTCTTTACGCTGCGCAGACTTGCAACCAAGATTGTTATTTTTTTGTTTGGTATCATTTTGTAGATTTGTAGATTAATATTTTTATTTTGTCTTTGTCGTTAACTACTCCGGCGGCGATGGCTGCGCGCTCGAGGCATGCTCGGCCGCCTGGCCATAACTTGTTGCCAGTTTCCGCCTCGTACTCCTCGAAGGCTGCAAGAAGCGGCGAGGCTTCCGCCGGTAGGGTAGGCGAGCGCGCGGCGGTTGCAATCGTGCCGGGATCGTGCGTTGCCTGTGCAGGCGAGCGCGTCAGTCTCCACCAGCCCCAGAAGCCGAGAAAGGCAACAACTACCAGACAGGCGGCAATCTTGAAACACAACAGGCGGCGGCGTTCCCGCCTCTCCACCGTTGCCTCGCTCGCCTTAATTGCCGACTGTTTCGCTATTATTCCGCGCAAACGTTGCTCCACCTGTTTAAGTTTGTATATGTTGCCATCCGTAGCGAAGGCGGCGGCGTTCCTGTGCAACTTCATTAAATTGTCGATTGTGGAGGGCTTGTTCGTGTTCTTAATTGCGCGGTCGAGGAGTTCCTCGACCTTCTGCGCAAGTTCCATCACTTCCGCCGGGCAATCGATAGAGAACCGGGCGAGATTAACCTTCCCTTCTCCGATTAGCTCCCGATTTAATGCCGTTGTAAATCCGTTTACGTTCCGTTGTAATGCCGTTTCTCGTCCGTTGTCGAGCCGTTCTGCATCCGTTTCCGTTCCGTTGTCGAGCCGTTGCCAGTCCGTTTCCGTTCCGTTTCCGAGCCGTTGCAATGCCGTTAAATTACCGAGCGTAACGAGGCGCGAAGGCTCGAAGATTGCAAAAGTCTTCGAAGGCTCGCGGATAGGGGAGAGGCGGGCGAGGCCTTCCCCACCCTCGCGGTATAGGTAGAACTTGCCGTCGTCTATGTTGAGAGCGAGCGGCGTTCCCGCCTGTTGTGCCAAATAAAGTATTGTTTCTATCGTATTCATAAGCGTTGTTTTTTTTATTAAGTTCCCGAAATAAGTATTACAAAAGTGTCCTGGATTATCTGCGCTAAATACCTTAAATCTCTGATTAAATCACCCATAACCAAAGACTTGATTATAAAGGCATAACCTATGACGGCGGCAATGTTATTAAGTCGTCGGGCTACAGATGCCAAGAAGCTATTATTGCCGCGATTTCGTGCCATTTCAAGTACAATGTTAATGCGATTAATACAATTACAATCCACTTTAATGCCGTTCCGAAAAGCTTATTTAAAACCACCTTAGCGGCGTATATTACGACATCCCAGAGGCTTCGCAATATGTAGAATGTCAATTTACCAAACCACACAAAGACGAGCGCGACGCAATCGAGCGCGATGGCTGCGACGGTTAGCACACCGACGGCCACGGCAAAAATATTTTTTTGCCAGGCGCGGCCATCAGCCTCCAAAGCGTAGAGCGAGCGCACGAGGAAAAACGCGCCAAACTCGACAGGCTCGCGGCGATGTATGCGGAAGCGTCCAACCTCCTCCAAAATTATTTCATTCGTTGCCATTTTGAGTATTATTTAAGCGTTGTAATATTTCTGTATCACTGTCCGGGAACTGCATCCCTTTGCCAAAAATTTTACGGCCTTGCACTTTCTCGACAAACTCGGCCGAGCCTTCCAACGTCAGATCCTCGCCGTCTGTGCAAAAGCGCATTAAATCCGCGCTGGAGTAGATGCCGGCGGGCTTGTTAAATTTCGGCCTGTTGCCTGGTCTGTTTTGCGCCGCCTTGATGGAAGCGGCAAGGACACCGGCGAGCCTTACCTTCGTGCCGCCTAACATATTCGTTACAAAACCAGTCCTAACCTTTGCGCCGTTTTCATAGACTACATTTAGCCGAGCGACAAGGTATTGCACAGGAGCACCCGGCACAAACATTGTTAAAGACGGCGCGAACAGAAAGAACCGCACACCCATTTCGCAATAATTGCGTATTATGCGGGTGTATATCGAGAAGGGCGGATTATCTATAACCACCACATTATCGCCGTATTTTTCGGCTAAATAATCCCCTCCCGGCTTGAACGGCCGGAGCACTTCGAGGCCATCCAGCGGCATAACGTGCTCATCGACGTAGCGGAGCACCGCGTCATAGACGGCCGGCGGCGTGTAGCAATCGTCTGTGGTCTTTTTGCGCTTAAATTTTGCCGTAAAAGCGTCATAACCACGCGGGGCAATATCCACCGGCTCCCGCTCGCCGAAAATGTTTAATTGCACGATTTTAGCCATAATTAGAGCGTTTTAAGTTAAGCGCATGGCGGCTCAATCCATTCCTGGCACTCCTCGTTCCATTTCGCGCGCCAGGTGCATCTTACGTCGTCCGCGTCTCCCTCAATCAATTCGCCGTTTTCGTCGTATGTTGCGGGATAATAGACCGGCTCGGCGTAGCTACACTCTATTCCGCACTGGGGGCAATAACTCATTTTGTTTTGTTTTTTTATGTTAGACATTCAACAGCTCGCCGACCGCCTCCTTCTCACTGGCCTGGCGCAGCTTGTATTCCGTCGTTCGATAGGTGCAAAACCTCTCATTTGCAACGGCATCCTCGCGCAATTTGCGCAGCTCCTCGAACTCCTCGGCGTAATGCTGCGTAATTTCGGCCATCGTGGAGAGGCCTAAATCGTTCGCCACATCTTCGCGCATGTATTTTATTAGCCGCCTGTAAATCCACTCCTTCGCGCTGTCCAGGGTGGGGCAGAGCACCACAACGTGCTGGCCTCTGTCTTTTACTTCGATTGTGTACATGTTTTTCATCTTTAAATTGTCATTAGCTTTTGAAAATCAACATTATCAATATCTATTTTTTTTACTCGGTCGAGCCTATATAGCACATAGGAATAAATTTCTATTAATTTATTTCTGTCGCTACTGTTATTAGCTTGCCTTAAATCTTTGCGGAACGCATCGAGCAGCTGCGAACGGATAGCGGCCTTTAACGCTATAATATTAAGTTCCTGCATGTCTATTCAAATAAGCTTAAAAACCATTTTAGCATAATTTGCTTAGTAGCTGCGTAAAATATATTTCTCGCCATCCTGCTATTGTTCTGGAACAGGCGGCCTCTATATGCACCAAGCGTTTTATCATACCACATATTCAGCCGAAACCGTGTTCCCTTCATAGTCAGATAGTAATTTACACCGGCCGTCGGTGAGGAAGTTTTACTAAACCTCCTCGCAAAGATTATGAAACGAGAAGGAGTTTTTAAAGCGTCCTCTATTTCCTCGCGGCCTGCATAATCCTTATAATGAAATGTCACCATGATATTTTATTTTATGTTAATTAGTAGATTGTTGCACATTATCCAACTTTTGTTTTATACCACATTTTGCGGGATTTTAGCGGATTTTACAAAAAGCGAGGGAATTGGGCGGGACGGGCAATAAATACCGAAAAATCGCAAAATTTTAACGTATTCCCAGGGCCTTACGGTGTCACCCTCTCCCCCGCTTGAATTTGTCCGATAATTAATATTATCTTGGTCTACTCTTTTACCTGAACTTTGACCCTTCCAATCTCACCGTTTACGCCATAACCGTACAATTCTTTGTGTGTTATGTCGTAAAATTGGCTGGCAAATGCGAGCGAGTCCTCCTTTTTGTCGAACTCTACCCACAGCGTGTCGCGTACTTCGTAACCAAGGCGCATTGCGTGCAATGGTCGGCCCCGGATGTAAAGCTGTCTGAACTCGTCGGGAATTTGGGTAGATTTTTCAATCTCCTTGCCAAAGTCCGCCCACAACTCCTGCGCGCGTGCCGTGTCCAGCTCGGTAATACTCTCTACTTGTTTCTTGACAATGTCGGGGGGTGGCGCGGAATTGGGGGGTAAATTCTCTATTCCTTTCTTTCCTTTCAACGCCTCGGGATATTTTGTTGCAAATGCGTATGCAGCCGAGATGGGGTCGCATTTCCATTTGTAGGTATTCTCGTTGAGGTTCCAAAAGCGGAAAAGCCAATTTTTTTTAAAAAAAATCTCTCTCTCTTCGAGCATCTTCTGAACCTCCGGCAAAGTATATTTATTGATTTTATTAGAGAGAGAATTATTATTTTTATTTGTTATAGAGTTATCTATAACAGAGGGTGAGGATGTGGTCGAGGATGTGGTCGAGGATGTGGTCGAGGATGTGGACGAGGATACGGAGGAGGATACGGTGGGAGGATTATCCTCTATAACAGAGGTAGAGGATGTTCCCGCAGTAGTTTGCAATAATTGCAATTTATTGCGGAGTTCTGCCAATTCGCGCTCCTTTTGCTCTTTTTCGCGCTTGTTGCGCTCCTTCCATTCCTCCCAGTTTTTGCGCTTCTTCTCGCCGTTCTGCTCGAACTTCGCGTCGTTGCGCTTGATGTTGTCCTCGAGGAATTTCCACGAGGAGAGCGTCCAATGGTCGGTGCTCGCCTTGAACTCGTTTGGATAGTATGCGGCGAGCATCGTCTCCAGGAGTCCCGCACGTTGCTCCGGTGTCTGGAGCATCTCTGTGCAGTTTTTTAGCGTGTCTATGTGGATTAACACGCCGGTTTTTACTTCGGTTTGCTTCATTTTGTTTTACTTTTATTTTGACATTGTTGCGGCGTTTTTTTTGAACTTTATAAAAAAGTTGAGCGGTCACCTCCCGCTGTCAATGCCAAAGTAAAAAAGCACTCTCCTTTCGGAGACGGAAGGCAACCGCCACTAAAGTTTTTTGCTGTTTACTTTGTTTTTGACGATGCAAAGATGGGCACAAAAAAAGACACTTCCAAATATTTTACAAACTTTTTGCAGCGTCTTAACATATTTTAAATAATAGCAATGATTTTTGTTAACTACTGTTATAAAAAACGACTGCAAATTATTGCAATAATTTGCGGCGGTGGCTTATAATCGTTGCAATATATAGCAATGTATAGTAATAAAAAATTATGTTAT
>JAGBOM010000223.1 GCA_017633865.1 Opitutales bacterium | reverse complement strand
TGCGACTTCGCGGTGGCGCTGCCGAACGACAAAATGATAGGGGAATCCAAAGACGACGCGGCCTCGGCGTTTTCAAAGGCGAACCTGTGCGTAAAAGCGTGCGTCGAAGGCGTCTGCAATATGCTCTCAAAAACGGGGCTTATAAACACCGATTTCGCGGCTCTAAAAAATCTTTTTAAGGGCGCGCAAAACCGAAGCTGCGCGTTCTCCTACGCCAGCGCCGACGGCGAAAACAGCGTAGATGAGGCGATAAAAGCGTTCAAAAATTTCCCGGCTTTGGGATATGCGCTCAACGCCTCGAAGGCCGACAAGCTGCTTGTGTGCGCGAGGTGCGGCAGGGAGGTTTCGATGCCCGAGCTTAAATCGCTTTTAATCGAAGCCGCAAAAAAATTCTGCTACCACGAATACGTCTTGTTCGGCGCGATTATAGAAAAATCGAGCGCGCGCCTGGCCGAGGTGTTCGCCGCGGGCGTGGAATTTTTGCCCGAGCCTTTCCAAAGCGCAAGCGAAGCGCCCGCCCCCGCGCAAAAATTCTCCTTAGAGCATCAAAAAATGCCGAGAGCCCCGTTCAGGCCGCGGGCGAGAATTCCCGAGCCCGAAAACTCGAACCAGAGCGAGTTCGGCTTTGTAGACGACGAGCTAAAGCGCGGCTACTTCGAGTCCACCCCGCAAAATTTCTACTACGGCGAAGATTTGGACATACCCTCCTTCGTCAGGAAAAGGGTCAAGATTTAGCCCAAAACGCAGTCCAAAGCGGCCGCAAAAAGCATAATTAAAACAATGGCAGCCTTCGCCGCCGCGCCTAAGATTGTGCCGACAAACGCGCCAGTTCCCGTTTTAAGAGCCTTTCTAAAATCGCTTTCGGCGTCCGAATATTCAAGGGCGAAAGCGAAAACAAATGGGCTGAAAAATATCGCAAAAATCGCGGCGGGCGGAAACGCCGCCGCCAAAAAAACACCCGCCAAGACTCCCAAAAACGCCCCCCACGCCCCGCGCTTTGTGGGCGTATATTTGACCGGCAGCCACCAGTCCAAAAGCTGGGCAATCACCGTAAGGGCAAGGCATATAAGCACGCAAATCCAGGAAATTTTATCGTTTGCGAGCGCAAACTTCCAAAGCAAAACCCCGCAAAACGCAAGCGCGGGCCCCGGCACTACCGGAATTACGCAGCCCGCAAACGCCGCAAGAAACATCGCCGCCACAACTATGCTTAAGGCGACGAAAACTCCGTAGTCATAAACGCAGCCGGAATTTTCGTAAATCGACTGCCAAATGTTTTGGAGGCTTTGCATTTTTACGAATTCCTGTCGAGAGAGCGGTAGTTGATGGCTTCGAGAAGATGGTGCGGCTTGACGGTTTCGGAGGCGTCCAAATCCGCGACGGTGCGGGCGACTTTCAGGATTCTGTCCCACGCCCTTGCGGAAAGGTTCAGCTGCTCCATTGCCGAGGCGAGCATCGCGCGGCGGGCGTCGTCCAAGGCGCAGTATTTTTTGATTTGGGCGGAGGTCATCGAGGAGTTGTCCCTTACGCCGCTGCCCGCGAACCTCCGAGCCTGGATTTCGCGGGCGGCGTAAACGCGCTTTCTGATTTCCTCGGAGGACTCGCCCTTGGATGACGAGCCCAATTCGTTGAGCCCTATGGCGGGCGCCTCGACGTGTATGTCTATCCTGTCCAACAGCGGGCCCGAAATTTTCGAGCGGTAGCGGCTGATTTGCATGGGCGTGCAGCGGCATTTGCCGCGCGGGTCGCCGAAATAGCCGCAGGGGCAAGGGTTCATCGCCGCAACGAGCATAAAATTGCACGGCACTTTGATTTTGCCCGCCGAGCGCGAAATCGACACGACTCCGTCCTCCAAAGGCTGGCGCATCACCTCAAGCGCGCTTCTTTTAAATTCGGGAAGCTCGTCCAAAAACAAGACGCCGTTGTGCGCGAGGGATATTTCGCCGGGCTTTGGCACGCTGCCGCCGCCGATTAGGCCAATGTCGCTTATAGTGTGGTGCGGCGCCCGAAACGGCCTGCAAAACGCGCGCGCCTCCGCCCCGCGCGAAAGCCCCGCCGCCGAATAAATGCCGAGTATTTCCAGAAACTCCTCGAGCGTCGGAATCGGCATAATTGATGGTATGCGCTTTGCAATCATGCTCTTGCCCGAGCCCGGGGGCCCGACCATCAGCAAATTATGCCCGCCCGCTACGGCAACCTCCACCGCCCGCCTAACCTGGTACTGCCCCTTTACGTCGGCGAAGTCGAGCCCGCCGACGAAAACTTTTTTTGAACAAGGTGAGTCCGAAATTTTTACTGGGGCGATTTCGATTTTGCCGTTTAGAAAATCAACGACCTGCCTGATGTTGTCGGCGGCGAACACCTCCACGCCCTCCACGAGAGCGGCCTCCATGGCGGAGTCTTTCGGAAGTATTACGCCCCGCAATTTTTTGCGCCTTGCAAGAAGCGCGAGGCTCACCCCGCCGCATATGCCGCGAAGCTCGCCCGAAAGCGCGAGCTCGCCGGCTATTATAAAGGAATTCAACGCGCCCTCAGAAATCTGGCCGGTGCTTGAAAGTATGCCGAGGGCTATGGGCAGGTCGTAAATCGGCCCCTCCTTGCGGATGTCGCCGGGGGCGAGGTTTATGGTCGTCTTTGTTTGCGGCATTGAGTATCCGCTGTTGGAGAGCGCGGAGCTTACTCTGTCTTGCGACTCCTTTACCGCGGCGTCCGGAAGCCCGACCATAAAAACGCGGGGCTCGCCCCTCTCGCCGGAGTTGACCTCCACTTCGACAAAGACGGCGTCAACGCCTATCAGCGCTCCGGAATATACCTTGGCAAGCATCTTTTTTTTTGCTACAATTCCAGGGCTTTCGCGTCTTTCCAGAGAGCCTCGAGCTTGTACATTCCGCGCTGTTCGGCGAGGAATATGTGCGCCATAAAATCGAACGCGTCGACGACTACCCAGCCGCTGCCCGCGGCGTAGTCGCGGCCTACGCTTTTAACGCCGCGGTCTTTTAAAACCTCGTCCAAAGCCGAGGAGAGAGCGCGCAGGTGCGGCTCGGAGTTTGCCGTGGCCAAAATAAAATAGTTTGTTATGGGCGATTTGCCGCGGACGTCCAAGACCTTGAGGTCTATGGCTTTTTTGTCGTCGAGCGCGTCGCGGCAGGCTTTGATGGTGTCCAATAGGTTTTGGTCGTCTTCCATAATTTTCACGAATAAAGTTTGTTTTCTCTTATGTAGTTTAACACGCCTTCGTCGATAAAATCAAGATTCTTCGCTCCGTTTTTTATTGTTAGGCGGGCGGAGGTTGAGGAGTCCGGAGTCTCCGCGAAGGGAACCTCCAAAATCCGGACGCTTTTGGGCAGGCCGTCGGGCGGCGCGAAATTGAACCCCGCCCTTTTAAGGCACGCGAATTTTACGATTTTTGAAAGGCTTTCGATTTCGCGCCACTTGTCGAGCTGCAAAAGCTGGTCGGCGCCGATTATCCAAAAAAATTCGCCGCCCTTGAACATATCGGCGAAGAAGCGCGCGGTGTCCACCGAATAGCTCGCCCCGCCCCTTTTAAATTCGACGTCGAAAATCCTGTATTTTCCGGGAAAATTTTTCAGGGCGATTTCGAGCATTTTTAAGCGGTGCTCAAACGGAGCCTCGTGCGGGCTTGCCTTCAGCGGCGCGGAATACGCGGGGACGAAGAAGATTTCGTCCAAATCCAAAAATTCGCGCGCCCTTTCGGCGGCGGCGATATGCGTTTTATGGGGAGGGTCGAAGCTGCCTCCCATTATGCCGATTTTTTTTAACCCCGAAGCCACCCTATCTGCGCTTTGCAAGCTGCTGGACGATTGAAAACCTTATGACCGCCTCAAGCCGCTCTATTTCATCGCCGTCGATTTCCCTGGCCGATTTCGCCTTTTCAAGAGCCTCCATCGCGCGGCGCTTGGCGGCCTCGACGCTCTCGTAGTCGATTTTTTCGACCTCGATTGCGGCCTCGGTCAGCACGGAAACAACGTCGCCCATGCAGCGCACGTAGCCCTTGTCGACGGCCAAATCCTGAGCCTTGCCGCCCGAAAACACCTTAAGGTCTCCCGCCTCGAGCATTGCCACAAGCGGGATGTGCCCGGGCAAAATTTGGACTTCGCCGGAGCGCGTGGGCAGCGAGACGGCATCGACGTCGCCGCTTTTCCAGACTATGCCCTCGGGCGTTACTATTTCAAGATAAAGGGGCATATTCGCTATTTTGCGGCGGATTTAGACTTCTCGTGCGCCTCGAAGACCTCGTCTATCGAGCCCTTCATGTAAAAGTCGTTTTCGTTGACTTCGTCAAGCTCGCCGTCGAGAATCATTTTAAAGCCCTTGACGGTGTCGGCAACCTTGACGTACGTGCCCTTTATGCCGTTAAAGACTTCGGAAACGTGGAAGGGGTGCGACAAAAATTTCTGGATTTTGCGCGCTCGCGAAACCGTCAGCTTGTCGTCGTCGGAAAGCTCGTCCATGCCGAGAA
This sequence comes from Opitutales bacterium, assembly GCA_017633865.1. GTDB lineage: Bacteria > Verrucomicrobiota > Verrucomicrobiia > Opitutales > Intestinicryptomonadaceae > Intestinicryptomonas. The sequence continues at coordinate 588 of JAGBOM010000223.1, read as the reverse complement.
TCGCGATGATGTCCTGCAAGTCCTTGTATTTTTGCAGGACCACCTGCACGCCGCGGGCGACCTTGAAATGCTCCTCGCCGACGATGTCGGGCGAAAGCGCGTTGGAGGTCGACGCGAGAGGGTCGACCGCCGGATATATGCCCAAAGACGCTATGGACCTGTCCAGAACTATGGTGGAGTCGAGGTGGGCGAAGGTGTTTGCGGGGGCGGGGTCTGTCAAGTCGTCCGCGGGGACGTAAACCGCCTGAAACGACGTAATCGAGCCCTGTTTGGTGGAGGTGATTCTCTCCTGAAGCTCGCCCATCTCCTGCGCGAGGGTCGGCTGGTAGCCTACGGCCGAGGGCGAGCGCCCCATAAGCGCGCTAACTTCGCTGCCCGCCTGCGAGAACCTGAAGATGTTGTCGATAAAAAGCAGAACGTCCTGCCCTTCGGCGTCCCTGAAATACTCGGCCATCGTAAGCCCCGAAAGCGCCACTCTCATGCGCGCGCCCGGCGGCTCGTTCATTTGCCCGTACACGAGCGCTACCTTGCTTTACTTGATGTTTTCAAGATTTATCACGCACGAGTCCGACATTTCGCGGTAAAGGT
>JAGBOM010000222.1 GCA_017633865.1 Opitutales bacterium | reverse complement strand
CGCCCATAATAGACAAAATCTTCGTAAAGAAGGGCGAAAGCGTCGTAAAAGACCAGCAAATCGCCGTCCTAAAAGGCTGGGAAAAGGCCCACGCGGCATTTGAGAACGCCAAAGCCGCCTGCGACGTGGCAAAAAGCCAGGCCGCAATCGAAGTCGCCCGCGCACTTAACGAAATCGACGAGCTTTCGGGCGCGTACCAGCAGAACATTGAGGTTCTCGAACAGGATCCGCCCAGAAGCGAGCGCGAAAAAATCAAGTATGAGCAGAAGGCCATTTTAAGAAAGCTCGCCCAGGCAAAAAGCATGATTGAGCTAATCAAGGTAAATACCGCAAACTCCGTAAAGCGCGCGGAGGCCGCCGTCGTCGAGGCCGAGGCCGTCGCGGGGGAATTTCTGCTGAAGGCGCCCTTCACGGGTGAAGTCATCGAAGTCAACGCAAAGTCGGGAGAGGCGGTCGGCGAAGCGGGCGTCTGCGAGATTGCCGACACCTCCGTAATGTATGTCGACGCCGAGGTTTACGTCAGCGACATTTCCAAAATCAAGGCCGGCGACCGCGCCGTATGCGAGCCCGAAGGCCTGCCCGACGAAACTCTCGACGGCGAAGTTTGCGAGATTTCCCCCTACGTAAAAAACAATCTCGTTTTCAGCCAGGATCCGGGCGAATATTCGGACAGGAAGGTAATCCTCGTCAAAATCAGGCTCGAAAAATCCGCGAAGGTGAGAGCCTTAATCGGGTCGCTTGTAAGGGTTAAAATCCTCACGAACCAGCAGCAGTAATGTCGATTTTTTCGGGTCTGACAGAGCGCGTCATGCCGCTTGGAATTCCGCTTGCTTGGCTCCAGCTTGTCGGCGAGCGCAAGAGGTTTTACGCGGCGATTGCGGGCATTACGTTCGCGGTGGCGATGATGCTCTTTCAGGTGGGGCTAAAAGGCGCGCTTTTCAGGCAGGTCATCGCGCCCATATCCCTGCTCAACGCGGACTTGATTATAGTGGGCCCGAACTACGAATATTTCGGCGTGGGCAGGGGGTTTGCGAGCGTGAGGCTAAACCAGGCGTACGCGCTCGACTCGCTTTTGTACGCCACCCCCCTAAAGCTCGGGACGATGTCTTTTAAAAACGTCGAAACGGGCATGGAGCGCGACATTTTCGCGATCGCCTTCGACCCGTCTAAAAAAGTCTTTCTTTCGGGCGACATAAACGCGGGCGCAAGCGCCCTTAAAAAGCGCGGCAGCATACTTTTCGACAGGCTCTCGCGCGAGCAGTACGGCGACGTGCCAAAAGCCTTTAAAAGCTCCAAAACCCTCATAACCGAGCTCGGCGGCAAAAGAACGACTATTGAGGGGCTGGTGGAAATCGGCGCGACTTTCGCGGCGGACGGAAACGTCCTAATGAGCATACCCACCCTTAACGAAATCTGGCCGAATATGCCAAGCGGCGTCGTAAACGTCGGGGTCTTAAAGCTAAAAAGCGGCTTTAACCCCAAGCTTGAGGCGCAAAAGCTCGCGAAAATTTTGCCCAAAGACGTTTCTATTTTCACGAAGGACGAATTCATCAAAAACGAGAAGGACTACTGGGCGAAGCGCACGCCGATAGGCTTTGTCATAAGCGCGTCTATGGCGGTCGCGATTTTGGTGGGAGCCATCATCGTGTACCAAATTTTGTACACGGACGTTACCGACCACATTCCCGAATACGCGACGCTCAAGGCCATAGGCTTCGACGACAAATTCTTCGTGGGGATAGTCCTGCAGGAATCCTTCATTTTGTCGGTGTTGGGGTTCATTCCGGGAACGGTAATCGCGGCGGGGCTTTACTGGCTTACAAGGGAGGTCGGCAATATGCCCACGCGCCTCAATTTTGAAAACATTTTGATAGTGTTTTCGCTTACGCTTTTTATGTGCGCGGCGGCGGGGCTGCTTGCCACAAGGCGCCTGCGCTCGGCAAACCCCGCGGACATTTTTTGATTTGAAATGAAAATAATGGCGGCATTGTCCGGCGGCGTCGACAGCGCCGTGGCGGCTCTTCTTTTAAAGCAGCAGGGCTTCGACGTCCGCGGCGCGTACATGAAAACATGGATGAACGAGGACGCCTCCGACGTCTTCGGGGACTGCCCCTGGCATCAGGACATCAAAGACGCCGAAGCCGTCGCGAAAAAAATCGGCATAGACTTCGAGGTAGTCGACTTCATAAAGGAGTACCGCGAGCAGATTGTAGACTACATGGTTGACGGCTACGCGAGGGGAATCACGCCCAACCCCGACGTAATGTGCAACCGCCGCATGAAGTTCGGAAAGTTTTTGGACTACGCCAAAAAAACGGGCTGCGAAATTGTCGCAACAGGGCACTACTGCGCGAGCGTCGAAAACCCCGACGGCTCCAAAGACCTCGTCTGCGGAGCCGACCCGAGCAAAGACCAGTCGTACTTTCTGGCGATGATTACGCAGGCGCAGCTGCGCTGCGCAAGCTTTCCGATAGGCTCGCTTTTAAAAAGCGAGGTGCGCGAAATCGCGAAAATGAACGGGCTTCCGAATTGCGACAAAAAGGACAGCCAGGGAATATGCTTTCTCGGCAAAATCAAGATTCAGGATTTTTTAAGGCAATACCTTCCCGAAAGCAAAGGGCCAATCGTAAACAAAAGCGGCAAAATCCTCGGCGAGCACAAGGGGCTTTTCAACTACACAATAGGCCAGCGAAAAGGCATAGCCGTCCCCTCGAATATGGACAACAAAAACTACGTCGTAGTCGCCAAAGACTTTTTGAAAAACGCCCTCGTAATCGACATAGACTCCCCCTCCCAGCCCGACCTCTGGAAAACGGAGGTTTTTGTGGAGGGCGTAAACTGGATTAACCGCCCGCTCGAAAACGAGACGCAAATCCTCGCGCGCGTCCGCTACCGAGACCCTCTCGTTCCCGCAACATTCACCCCGCTTGAAGGCGGGGAAGCCCGCGTAAAATTTTCAAGCCCGCAAAGGGCGATTGCCCCCGGCCAGATTCTAGGCTTATACAGCGGGCAAATCCTGCTCGGCGGCGCGGTTTACAAAAGCTAATCAACAAAAGCCCAAGCGAAAAATTTTTACGCCCTGCGGCGTT
>JAGBOM010000221.1 GCA_017633865.1 Opitutales bacterium | reverse complement strand
TCGCTCGACACCGGCAACCTCGAGCTCCGCGCGGAGTTCGACAACAAAGACGGCTCGCTAATCCCCGGCGTTTGGGCGAAAATTTCGATGAAGGTCGCGGACTCCCGCGAGAGGCTTCTGGTTCCGGAGGCGGCGATAGGCACCGACCTCGCGAACCGCTTCGTGAGGGTTGTGGACGAAAACAACAAGGTTAAGAATGTCCCCGTGCGCGTGGGCGAGATTATCGGCGACAAGCAGATTGTCGAGGACGGCCTAAAGGGCGACGAGCGCGTTGTGGTAAACGGGATTCAGCGCGCGCTGCCGGGCATTGTCGTAAATCCGCAGGAAAATTCTAAGAAATAGCAGCATGAAATTTTCGCATTTTTTTATAGATAGGCCGATTTTCGCCTCGGTCATATCGATTATAATAGTGCTGGTCGGCATTTTGGCGTATTTCAATTTGCCGATCACGCAGTATCCGGAAATCGTCCCGCCTTCGATTGCGGTGAGGGCGAGCTATCCGGGCGCGTCTCCGGACATTATCATGAACACCGTCGCCCGCCCGATTGAGGAGCAGATTAACGGCGTGGAAGACATGATATACATGCAAAGCACGTGCTCGTCGGACGGCTCCCTTACAATGCACGTCACTTTTAAGACGGGCACCAATATCGACATGGCGCAGGTCTTGGTTCAAAACAGGGTTAAGATTGCCGAGCCCCGCTTGCCGGAGGAAGTGCGCAGCCTGGGCGTGACCGTCCGCAAGCAGTCGCCCAACATGATTTTGATAGCGAACCTATTTTCGCCCGACCACAGCCGCGACAAGCTCTATCTTACAAACTACGCCATTACCCAGCTTAGGGACAGGCTCGCGCGCACCGAGGGCGTGGGCGACATCATAATTTACGGGGCGAAGGAGTTTTCGATGCGCGTTTGGATGGACCCCGACCGCCTCGCGTATTTCAACCTTTCGCCGAAGGACGTTCTCGCCGCCCTGCGCGAGCAAAACAAGCAGGTCGCGGCGGGCAAGCTAAACCAGCCGCCGGTAAACACCGGCTCCGCCTACGAGCTTATAATAAACACGCAAGGCAGGCTTAAGAGCGAGGAGGAGTTTTCCGACATCATCGTGAAGTTCACGCCCGACGGCAAGGTCGTAAAGCTTTCCGACATCGCCAGAATCGAGCTTGGCGCGTACACGTATTCGGACGAGTCCTACCTGAATAACTCCGACTCAATCGGCATAGGCACCTACCAGCTCCCGGGCTCGAATTCCCTTGCCACCGCCCAGAGAATCCGCGCCGCGCTTGAGGACATGAAAAAGGATTTCCCCTCCGGCGTGGACTACATCGTGGGCTTCGACATGACAACATTTACGACGGAGTCCATCAACGCCGTTTACCACACGATTTTCGAGGCTATTATTTTGGTCGTTTTGGTCGTGATGGTGTTTTTGCAGAACTGGCGGGCGGCGGTAATCCCGCTTTTTGCGATACCGGTTTCGCTAATCGGGACGTTCGCGGCGATGTTCGCCTTCGGGTTTTCGCTGAACAATTTGAGCCTGTTCGGGCTTGTGCTTGCGATAGGCATAGTTGTTGACGACGCGATTGTAGTCGTCGAAAACGTCGAGCGCAATATGCGCGACGGCCTTTGCGTTAAAGAAGCCACAAAGAAGGCCATGACGCAGGTTCAGGGCGCGCTTATAGCGATTGTTTTGGTGCTCTCCGCCGTGTTTGTGCCGACCGCCTTTATAAGCGGCATTTCCGGACAGTTTTACAAGCAGTTTGCGATAACAATCGCGGCGTCCACGATATTTTCCGGGCTTGTGTCGCTAACGCTTACGCCCGCCTTGTGCGCGCTTTTGCTCAAGGACGAATCCGAAAAGAAGGACTGGTTCACGCGCCTTTGGAATTTTCTGTTCGGCTGGTTTTTCAGGGGATTCAACGCGGGGTTCAACTTTGTTAGCTCAAACTACGGCAAGCTCGTAAAATTCCTCACAAAAATCGCCGTTTTGATGGTTATGGCGTACGCCGGGCTTTTGGTTGGCACGTACTTCTATTTTGAAAAGACCCCGGGCGGCTTCATTCCAAAGCAGGACCAGGGCTACTTGATAGCGTCGGTTCAGCTGCCCGACGGCGCGAGCTTCGAGCGCACGAAGGCTGTTATGAAAAAAGCCGGCAACCTCATGGCGAAAATCGACGGCATTAGAAACGTAACCGCAATCGCTGGCTTAAACGGCGCGTCCATGGCGAAGTCGTCTAGCGCGGGCGCGATATTTATGACGCTTCAAGACCGCACCTCCCGCGAGAAGCGCGGCGTAAGCGCGCAGAAAATCGTGGCGCAGGCGAACGCGATTTTGTCGCAAAACGTTCCCGAGGCTAACATATTCGTTCTGACTCCCCCGCCGGTTTTGGGCTTGGGCAGCGGCGGCGACTTCAAATTCTACGTCCAGGACAGGTTCGCTTCGGGCTTGGACAAGCTTCAGGAATACACCAATGTTCTCGCCATGCGCGCCATGCAGGAGCTGCCGCCCGTGGCAATCGCCTTTACCACCTACCGCGTGTCGAACCCCCAGCTTTTCGCCGACATAGACCGCGAAAGGGCGCAGATGCTAAACGTCCCGATTTCCGCGATTTTCGAGACCATGCAGTACCACTTGGGCTCGGTTTACGCCAACGACTTCAACCTTATCGGGCGCGTGTACAGGGTTGTCGCGCAGGCTGAAAGCGACTCGCGCCGCGACATAAACGACATCTACAACCTCTACGTTCCCAATATCCGCGGGCAAAAGGTTCCGATGGGCTCGCTTGCGACGGTGCGCAGGGTTGTCGGCCCCGAATACACCGTAAGCTACCAGCTTTACAACGCCGCCGACATTCAGGGCAACCTCGCCCCGGGCTACAGCACCGGCCAGGCGATTTCCGCAATCGAGCGCCTCGCAAAAGAGGTTCTGCCCGAAGGCATGACGATTGCGTGGACGGATATCGCCTACCAGGAGAAAATCGCGGGCAACACGGCGGTGTACGTGTTTACGATGTGCGTCGTTTTCGTGTTCCTGATTCTCGCGGCCTTGTACGAAAGCCTTACGCTGCCTTTGGCGGTTATACTCGTTGTGCCGCTCGTGCTTTTGTTCTCGATTATGGGCG
>JAGBOM010000027.1 GCA_017633865.1 Opitutales bacterium | reverse complement strand
TATGTCCTATATTAAGCTCGTTAAAGCCAAGCTGGACGATTTTCGAGACGTTTAAATACTTTAGCCCGTGCCCCGCGTTTACGGTAAGGCCTATTTCCATGGCGAAGGCGGCGGCGGTTTTTACGCGCTCGAACTCCGCCTCGAATTGCGGGGTTTTCCAGGCGTTGGCGTAGGCTCCGGTGTGGAGCTCCACAACGGGGGCGCCGATTTCCTTGGCGGCGGCAATCTGGCTTTTTTCGGGGTCGATAAACAAAGAGCACACCGCGCCGTTTTCCGAAAGAATGGCGACCGTCTCCGAGACCTTCGCGAAATTCCCGATTAGGTCGAGCCCGCCCTCGGTTGTCACCTCCTCGCGGTTTTCGGGCACGAGGCAGGCGTAGTCGGGCTTTACGGAAAGCGCCGTTTTCACGACGCTCGGGGCGCAGGACATTTCCATATTGAGCTTTGTGCGGACTGTTCTTCTTAGTCCGAGCAGGTCCAAGTCCGCCATGTGGCGGCGGTCTTCGCGCAGGTGGGCCGTTATGGAGTCCGCCCCGCCGAGCTCCGCAAGCGCGGCGATTTCAAGCGGGTTGGGCTCGATTACGATTGTTTCGGAATCGAGGCAGTCTCTATATCTCGCCTGGCGGAGGGTCGCGCTGTGGTCGATATTTACGCCGAGTTTTGTCATATTATCTGAACTTTCTCCAAAGGTCGGGCATGAAAAGCGCGAATACCGCGTAGAATTCAAGCCTGCCCATAATCATCAATATTGAAAGCAGCGCCTTAGAGGGCGTCGCCAAAAACGCAAAGTTTTGCGAGGGCCCCGTTTCGTTGAAGGCGGGGCCGATGTTGGATATTGCCGACACAATCGTAGTTATGCACGTTTCAAGCGACAAGTCCTTCTCAAAAAACGCAAGGGCCAGCATTCCCGCAACCGCTATAATCGAATACATCGCTATAAACGACATAATCTCGTTCGCCCTCGACTCCTCCATGGCTTTGCCGTCGAGCATTACGGGGCGCACAACGTTTGGGCGGAACGATTTTTCAACCGCCCTAAAGCCTATTTTTACCGCGCTTAGCGCCCTAACCACTTTCAGCCCGCCCGAAGTCGAGGCCGAGCAGCCGCCAACAATCATGATAAAGAACAAAAGCATGTGCGCGAGCGGCCCCCACTCCTGATAGTCCACATTGGAAAAGCCCGTGGAGGTAGTGGTCGAAACGACGTGGAAAACCGTGTTCGTAAAGCTTTTAAAGATGTCCGAAAAATCGCCCTTGAAATTCGTAAGGCTCACAAAAATCGACGCGGAAACGGCGGCGATTACGGCGACGTACGCCTTGAACTCGGAGTTGCGCAAAATCTTTTTTAAGTTCAGCGCAAACAGCGAGGGCAGCAGCGCGAAATTTACGCCGCCTATAAACATAAACAACACCGCCGCCCACTTCGCCCCGTTTGAAAGCGAGCCGAAGCCGTTGTTGTACACGCTGAACCCTCCCGTCGAAACCGTCGTAAGCATGGTGCCCGCCGCCCCGAAAACGTCCAGCCCCGAAAGATAAAACGCCCCGAAGCACAGCCCGCTCAGCGCGAGGTATATCGCGAAAATTTTGAAAATCACAACCCTCAGGTTGCCGCTGAAGCTCGACGAGTCTATTTGGGACTCTCTCGAATATATAGTTTTCGCGCCCCTGCCGAGCGTCGAAAGAAGCGCGACGAAAAACACGATGATGCCCAAGCCGCCTATCCACTGCGTAAGAGCCCTCCAAAAAAGAAGGCTTCGAGGGAGGTCCTCGACGTCGGAAAGCACCGTCGCGCCCGTGCTTGTAAAGCCGCTCGCGCTTTCAAAAACGGCGTCGTCAAAGTCTATGCCGCCCATCAACAAGTACGGCGCCGAGCCCGCCAGAACCGCGAGAATCCACGCGAGCCCCACCGCGCAGACGGCCTCTTTCCTGAACATTTTGGAAGCCGCCTT
>JAGBOM010000220.1 GCA_017633865.1 Opitutales bacterium | reverse complement strand
TTTTTCGGGCGCTCTTTTTCTCGGCGATTTTATACCGCGCAAACTTTATAGGCGAAACGCTTTCAAGGCAAAAGAAATGAAAATCGCGGTAATAGGAGGCGGCGCGGCGGGGTTGTTTTTCGCGGCGAATTTCAGGGCGCGAAACGCCGAAGTTATCGTCTGCGAAAAAAGCCGCTTTATCCTCGAAAAGCTCAAGCTTACGGGAGGCGGCAGGTGCAACCTTACCAACGCCGAAAGCGACATCGCCGCCCTCTTGGCCGCCTACCCGCGCGGCGGCAAAAGCCTGCGCAACATATTTAGAAATTTCCCCCCTTCTGAAACAATAAAATGGTTTGAAAGCCGCGGGCTAAAAACGAAGGTCGAGGACGAAAAGCGCGTGTTCCCCGCAAGCGACTCAAGCGCGGACGTCGCAAGCCTGCTCGAAAAATGCGCCCTTGATAACGGCGCAAAAATATTGAGAAATTTCGAGGTTGAAAGCGTAAGAATTTCGGAAAGCGGCGCGGCGGTTTTGGAAAGCCCTTCGGGAATTAAGGAGACTGCCGACTTCGCCGTGTTCGCCCGCGGCGGGAAATGGGGCGAAAAGCTCCAAAAAAGCCTCGAGGCTTTGGGCGTAAAATTCACAAGGCAAATCCCGTCGCTATTCGGGTTTAAAAGCGGAGTTTCGCGCGAATTCGGCTTGGAGGGGGTCTCGGTAAAAAACGCGAAACTTTCCTGCGCGAAGTTCGGGCTTGCAAGCTCCGGCGGATTTTTGTTTACGCACGAGGGGATTAGCGGCCCGTGCGTTTTAAAAATGTCGTCGCTGGGGGCGGAAAATTTTTTCGACTGCGGCTACTCGGCGGAATTTACGCTCAACCTCGCGGAAAACCCCGAGGAGCTTTCCGCGTTCATTAAAAACGCGAAGCTCTCCTCCGCAAAAAAGCGGCTGAAAAATTTTTGGTTTAATCAAATTCCGCAAAAGCTGTGGATTGCGGTATTGGCCTCGGCGGGGATTGACCCCGACTCCCTCTGGGCGGACTTTTCAAACGACGCAAAAAAACGGCTCGTTTTGTCCGCGCAAAATTTCAAAATAAACTGTAACGGAAAATCCGTAAACGCCGCCGAGTTCGTCTGCTGCGGGGGCGTCGATTTAAGCCAAGTAGACTTAAAAACAATGCGCTGCAAAACCCGCCCCGAATTCTTCTTCGCCGGCGAATGCCTTAATATAGACGCCTTTACGGGAGGCTTCAACCTTCAGGCCGCCTGGAGCACGTCTTTCGCCGCGGCAAAGGCCCTCGAAAAAATCGCGGAGGAAAATTTATGAACGCTTCCCGCGGATTCAAAAAACTGGCGCTTGACCCGCCTTTTGGGGAAAGGAAAATCCTGCTCCACTGCTGCTGCGCCCCGTGCTCGTCGGCAATAATAGAGTGCCTGCTTTACAATAAAATCGAGCCCGTAATTTTTTACTACAACCCGAACATTTTTCCGAACGTGGAATACGAGCTGCGCAAGTCGGAAAATATGCGCTACGCCGAAAGCCTCGGCCTAAAATTCATCGAGGGCGACGCCGAAAGAATTGGCTGGAAACTCGCCGTAAAAGGCATGGAAGCCCTGCCCGAAAGAAGCGCAAGGTGCCTTGAATGCTTCAAGCTGCGCCTAATAAAATCCGCGCAAACGGCGGGGGATTTGGGCATAAAAGTGTTCACCACAACGCTTTCGTCGTCGCGCTGGAAAAGCTTTGCGCAAATTTGCGAGGCGGGGATTGCGGCGCAAAAGGCCGCGCCCGAAACGTTTTTCTGGGCGCAAGACTGGAAAAAAGGCGGCCTGAGCGAAAGGCGAAGCGCGATAATTAAAGAGATGAATTTCTACAACCAGCTCTACTGCGGCTGCGAATATTCCCTCGCCGCCTCGAAAGCGGCAAATAAAATCGCGCCGCCCGAAAGCCCGAAAAACCCGAACGGCGGCGGGCAAACCGCATAAATTTTACCCGCGCCCCAAGTAATAGGGCCTTGTTCCCGCCTATATGCAGCTGTTCTTGAAGACTTTTGTCTTGGCCTGCGGTTTCGCGGGCTACGCCAAAATTTCGAGGGGCGAATCGGGCGTTTGCTGGATTATGGCCTTGGCGTTTTCGGCCGCGGCGGCCTCGATAATTTCCTCCCTGCTTAAAAGCATAAAGGCTGTGCTTAAGGCGTCCGCAATAACGGCGTTGCCGCAAACAGCCCAGGTGCGGTAAGGCATATTTTCGGGAACCGACCTCGTGCGGCAGTCCATAATATGGCTGCCCTGAACGGCCGTTCCAGACGAGCCTATCGAAGCGTTTTTAAACTCAAAGCCCTCCAATTTTCGCCCGCCGAAGGAAATTTCCCAGCAGCTTTCGCCCTCGGGAGGGTTGAGCGCCAAAATCGAGCTTGAGCCGAAATTGAAAAGCGCCCTGTCAATCCCCCACATGTTTACGAGCCTTTCGGCGAGGAAGTCGAGGGCGAAGCCCTTGCCTATCGCGCCCAAGTCTACCTTGCCGTCCGCGAGTTTTTTTACGATTAAGTCTTCGGGGAAAATCTTGATTTGCGCCTGCCTTGGGTTTTCGATTTTTTCCTTGCCCTTCAGGTTTTGGAAAAATTCACCCATGCACACGTCGACCGCGCCCTTTGTGATTCTCGAAACGTACATCGCCGCCCCGAGAGCCTGCGCGGTGGTGTCCAAAATCTTGAGGGTGTCGCCCACTTCGAGAGAGTTTATGCGGGTAATTGCGCTGTACATGACGTACATGCTCAAAAGCTCGTCCAGCTTTTTAAGCTCCTCGAAAAGGTCGTAGGCCGCGCTTTTCGCGTAATTTTCGCGCTCGGCGTCTACGCAGAGGCGCAGGTCGGAGTTCATCGCGCTTGTCGTGTAGTTAAAAATCATGGAAAAATTCTCGCACAGCGCGGCGGATTTGTACAGTAATTTTTATTGGACGGGCGCGCAAAATACGCTTGTAAAAGCCGCCGAAAAAACGTTTATTATAAAAACATCGCTTATCACTTAAAAATTTTACCTCTCGAAAAATT
>JAGBOM010000219.1 GCA_017633865.1 Opitutales bacterium | reverse complement strand
TTTAAAAACGTGCGGGTCATGTCTCCGAAGTAGCCGCTCGACTTCATCCGCGGGAAGATGTCGAAAACGGCGAGCGAGTTTTTGCGGATTTTGCCGAAGCCCTCGCAGTGGGGGTCGCAGGCCTGGTTTCCGCAGGCGGCGATCGTGTATTTCGATTCCGCCCCGTTTTTTAGGCAGACGGCTTCGATTTCATATTTCAGGATTTCGCTCGTTAAAAATTTTCCGCGCCACTTTAGGAATTCGCCGCCGGCTTCGGATTCGCGCAGGATTTCGCGCACCCTCGCGAAGCTTTGCGCGGCGGCGAAGTTCGCGCGTTTTATTTCGGCGGTTTCGCGCTCGGTTTTTTGCCTGCGCCCGGGGAAAAAATCCCCGTCCGCGACTTTTATTTTAAGCCCCGCGCCGCTTAGCTTTACGAACTCGAAGCTCGGGAACGACCGCGGAACCTCGACTTCGGAAATTCCGAGGGCGTTTAAGGCGTCGATTAGGTCTGCGATTTGGCTGTTTGAGCGGCTCGGCAAAATTTCGTCGAAATCCGACTCCTTCCTCGCGCGGCCTATTTCAAGCGGCGAGAGTATTGCGAATTTTTTTCCTTTAAAAGTGAACGCGAAAACGGGGTCGGGAATGTTCATTTTCGCGAAGTATAGCATGTCGCTCGAACTTTCCGTATTCGCGTAGATCAGTTTTTCCGTATTCATAAAAATGGTTGCGTTAAATATAAACATATATAGAGTTGTTTGACTATGAAAATCTTTAGAATTTTATCGGTTTTTGCGGCGGGGCTGGCGGCGGCTTTTCTGTGCGCGTGCGCCCAGAAGAACGATTTTTCGACCCAATACCCGCTTTCGATAATATCGGGAGATTCAAGGGCGGATTTTAGCGCGCGCATAGCGGCGAGCCCCTCGGAAAACGCGCGCGGGCTTATGGGCGTCGAGAGCCTGCCCGAAAACAGCGGAATGCTGTTTGTGGCGGACGCTCCTAAAATGGCGTCGTTCTGGATGAAAAACACCCTCATTCCCCTCGACATAGCTTTTATAGACCCCGAGGGGCGCATACTCCAGATTTCAAAAATGCACCCCCATTCGCTCGAGCCCGTAAGGTCGGTTTCCGACAGAGTCTTGTTCTGCCTCGAAATGAACGGCGGCTGGTTTGAAAAAAATAAAATTTCGACGGGTAGCAAGCTTGACACTGCAATGCTTCAAAAAGCCCTCGACAAACGTTTAAGCGCAAAAAAATGAGCGGGAAAAGCATTATAATTCAAAGGCTTACAAAGCGCAAAATCGCCGTTTTTGCGTCGTCGTTTTTAATCGCAATGGCGGCGTGGTTTGGCGCGTGCGCGCACTTTTCAAAAAGCCTTACGCCGGAGGAAAAATCCGAGCGCATAGACTATAAAAACGGGGAGGGGCTCGCGAGGCTGAAGGTTTACCTCGACTCCTCAAGCGCCGCGGGGGCCGCGTTTTGCCTCTCCTGCGCGGCGATAATTATTTGCTCGAAGTTGTCCGGCAAAAAGCGCGGGGGGAATTCTTAAATGGCGGACTTTGCCGACACAATCGCGGCGCTTTCAACCCCATCGGGCGAATCGGCAATCGCGCTCGTGCGCCTTAGCGGGCCCGCGTGCGCGGATTTGGCGAAGGCCTGCTTTAATCTGCCCTCCGCTCCCGCCGCGCGCAGGGCGGCGCGCGGGCTTTACACCCTCAAAAATTCAAGCCCGCTCGACGACTGCGTGTTTACGTTTTTCAAGGCGCCGTCATCGTACACGGGCGAGGATATGCTTGAAATTTCCTGCCACGGCAACCCGTTCATCGTCCAAAACATGCTTTGCGACTTGTTTGAAAGGGGAGCCCGCGCGGCGGGGCGCGGCGAATTTACCCGGCGGGCGTTTTTAAACGCGAAGCTCGACCTTTCGCAGGCGGAGGCCGTGGCCTTGATGATTTCCTCTTCGCT
>JAGBOM010000218.1 GCA_017633865.1 Opitutales bacterium | reverse complement strand
TAAAGTTCGCCAAGGCGGAGTCGGCGGCGGCGGCCGCGCCCTTTATTTTAGGCTCCGTTTCCGCGCCGCTTTTCGCGGATTTTTCGAGAGATTTTTTCGACTCTTCGCAGGCCGAAATGCTTTGCTTAATTTCGTTTTGCAGATTCTTTTCCTTGAGAAATTCCTCGCCTTTTTGCAGGGCGGCCTTGCCTTTTTTCAGGGTTTCAGAGCCCGAAGAAAGGCTTTCGGAAGCCTGTTTGAGCGCGTTTTTAAATTCGGGCAAAATTTGCTCCGGCTTTTCGATTTTTCCGAACGCGGCCTTCGCGGCGGCGTAGTCGGCGCAGCCGATGTTGTAGTAGGAGTCCGCCTGTTTTGAGAAATCCTGCGTGGAGGCTATCGACTTGTAAAAATCGTCCTTCGCCTTTGAAATTTCGCCCTTTTGGAAATTCTCGACCCCGGCGTTGTACGAATCCGTCCAGGAGGGCGGAGTTTCGGAGGCCTCGCCATCTTTGGGGTGCATCGTTCCCGCCGCGATAATCGCCGCGAGCGCCAGCGCGGAATTGTTAAGCCCGCGTTTAGCGAAAATTTTGCGGGTGCCTATTAAAAGCTCGAGGGCGAGAAATATTAAAGCCGCCGCAAGCGGAATTTGAAAGCGCTCGACTGCCGTTTTTTTCATCTTCGAGCTTATGTCGGACTTTTGGGCTTTTTCGATTCCCTCCTCGTAGATTTGCTCCATGCCGTTGTTTGCCATGTTGGCGTAGAATCCGCCCGCGGCTTTTGCGACGTCGGTTAGAATTTTCTCGTTAAGCCTGCTTGAAACGAGCTTTCCGCTTTCGTCGCGCAAAAGGGTTTGGCCGCCTTTTTCGTCGCGCACGGGTATGGGCTCGCCCTTCGCCGAGCCGACGCCGAGGGTGTAGATTTTTACGCCCTTAATCTTCGCGATTTCCTCCGCCTTGCGGGCGGCCGAGGCCTCAAGCTCCTCGCCGTCGCTGATAAGGACTATGATTTTTTCGGCGGCGGTGCTTTTAAGCGCCGCCGCGGCCTCGTCGAGCGCGCTTGCGATGTTTGTGCCGCCCCTTTGGATTATGTTAGTGTCGAGGGCGTCGAGGGACATTTTGAAGGCGTCGTAGTCGAGGGTAATCGGGCACTGCAAAAACGCCTGTCCGCTGAAGGCCACAAGCCCGATTCTGTCGCCTTTAAGCCTGTCGACAATGTCGGAAATTGCGAGCTTCGCGCGCTCGAGGCGGTTAGGCTTTAAGTCTTCGGCGAGCATGCTTTTCGAGGTGTCCACCGCGAAAACTATATCGACGCCCTTTTGCGTTAGCTCCTCCCACTTGTAGCCCCACTTGGGCCTTGCAAGCGCGAACACAATGGAGCCCGCGCCGAGAGCCAAAAGCAGAGCCTTGAACGCCGTCTTAAAGTTGCTCGCGTTTGAAAAGAGGCCTTTGCCCGCGAATTTTTTTAGGTCGGCGGCCTTTCTTTTGCGGTTGGCCGCGTAGGCGAGGAGGGCGAGGGCGAAAACCGCGGGCGCCAAGTACGCTAAAATTTGGTGGGAGAAAGTCATGGCAATGTCCTGTATCTTGTGTTGGCAAGCAGGCGCTCAAGCGCCAAAAGCGCGAGGGCGAGCGCGGCGGGGTAGGCGAACAGCTCGTTGTACTCGGTAAAGTTGCGGATTTTAACGTCGGTTTTTTCGAGGCTGTCGATTTGCGCGTAAATGTTTTTGAGGTTTTTAAAATCGTTTGCGGCGTAGAATTTGCCGCCCGTGATTTTCGCGACTTTTTGGAGGGTGGCGTCGTCGATGTTGCTCAAGAAGGCGCCCGCGGGTATGGGGTCTCCCCGGCGGTCGCGCACGACCCTTCCGAAGCGGTCGAGCTTTGCGGCGG
>JAGBOM010000217.1 GCA_017633865.1 Opitutales bacterium | reverse complement strand
TTCGAGCCCTTTTTGCCGAAGCGACACAGTATAAACACAAAAGCCTCCGCCTAAAACAAGGGTTGACGAGGCCAATATTTTATTTAAATTATTCGGGAAATTTAAAGGAATTTTTTTTGATGAATTCGGGGAAATTTATGTCGAAATTTAGAGGCTTGGCTTCGGCGTTTTTGCCGGTTTTCGCGTTCGGGTTTTGCGCGTGTTGCGAATCTTTCGCGGGCGACTCGGGCGCGGCCAACGCCGAGTATGTGAAGGCGGCGTCGAATCTCGGGAGAGCCGCGGAGGCTTTTTCAGCCTGCGACTTTAGCGGCGCGCTAAGTTTTGCCGAGGCCGCCGACAAGTCGATTTTAAAGATACTCGAAAAATATCCCGAAAGCGACATCGCCCTGAAAATCGTAACCGACCCCGACCTGCGTTTGGGCGCGTTTAGCTATGCCGACTTGCGGGGGCGGATTCTGCCTTCGCTGCGCGGCGCGGCAAACCCGAAGATGAAGCCTTTTGACATTTCATGGGCGGTCGCAAACGCCTCGAAGGACGAAAAGATTTTGGAGTATTTCGGCGTATATTTGGCGCATTTGGACTATCAGGTTAAGAGCTTGAAGCGGAAAACCGGCGCGGACGTGCCTGTTAAGTTCAACCGCGCCGAGATGCTTGAGGAGTATTTTAGCCGCGTCGAAAATCCCGCCGCGAGGCTTGCAATTCGCAAAGCGATTTCAAGCGCCGCCGTTTGGGAGGAGGGCTTGGGCAAATCCGCAAATCCCGCCGAGGCGCAAAAATCGCCGGCTGCAAAGAGGCCCGCGCCCGGCGCCCGCCAAATGTCGGATTTCGAGCATAACGCGATTATTGCGGCGTCGAACATTTCTGCGACGGAAAAGCTCCTGGCTTTTTCCGAGGAGTTTGAGCCGACAAAGGAGCAGCTAAAAATTATCCGCGAAAGCCTTTTAAAAGCGTTCGGCAACGTCGACAAAATTTCATTTTTAAAGCTGAGGAACGCGGCGCTTGTAAATATCGCGAAAACGATGGCGAATTTCGGGCTCGCCGAGGACGCTCTTTTGTGCACCGCGCGGATTTCCTCGCGCGAGGCCGCGGAGGACTGCATGCTTGTCGTCGCCCGCAAGATGTATGGCTGCGGCGATTACGCGGCGGTTTTGAAAATCGCGGAAAGCGTGTCGAATCCCGCAATAAAGGAGAAAATCATAGAGGCGCTTATTTATAACAGCTTGGAGTCGGGCAAAATCGGCGAGGCGAAATCACTGCTTGAAAAATGCAAAACCCCCGCGTTTGTCTCGGCTATGAACCTTATAATTTCGGCGTACGAATACAAGCTGGGCAATCCGGTAAAGGCGGATTTAAAGCCGTTTTTTGCCGCTTCCGCCGCGGTTTTGGAGAGTTTTTGCGAATCCGCGGAAATTCCTTGCGGCGCGAATTATAAGACAGACGCCGAGCGCAAATGCTCGCTTATCCTCGCGATTTCCGGCGCGGTGGCAAGCCGCGACAAAAAGCTCGCGGGCGAATTTTTGGACGTGGTTTTCGGCGAAGATTCCGCCGGTTTTTGGGAGCCTTTGCGCGGCAAGGATTCCTTCGGCGCCCTCGCGTTCGAGGCCTTGACGCAGGCGGTTCTCGCCGGGCGGGACGGCGAAAAAATCTCGAAGTTTTTGGACGGCGTTCTTTTGGACGGCGGCGTCGAAAAATTCTTTTACTATCTTTCAGATTTGGGCGTGGCGGCAAACCTTGCCGGCAATCCCGGGCTTGCGGGGGCGGTATTTAAGCGGGCGTCTTTCGTATGCCGAGCGGACGCCAAAAAGGCGGACGACGCGAAAGTTTTGTACCTTGCCTGGCAAATGCAGATTTCGGGTTTCGACAGGGCCAAGACCGCCCAAATTCTCGGCCCGTATCTGCCCGTTTTCGGGGGCGAAAAATGATTTCCGCCCTTACCATAGCGGGCAGCGACAGCGGCTGCGGGGCGGGAGTCCAGGCGGACTTGCTGGCGATGGCGGCGAACGGGGTTTTCGGCGTGTGCGCCTTCGCGAGCTTAACGGCGCAAAATCCGTCGGGCGTTTCGGCTGTCATGGATTGCGGGGCGGATTTTTTGCGCGCCCAGCTTGAAAGCGTAAACGAATATTTTTCCCCCCGCGCCGCAAAGACGGGCATGCTCTATTCGGCGGCTAACATAGCGGAGGCCGCGGGGTTTTTCGAGCGCAATCCGCAAATAAAATTCGTGTGCGATCCCGTTATGGTTTCGACAAGCGGCTCTAAGCTTTTGCAGGACGACGCCTGCGATATGATTGTTGACAGGCTCGCGCCGCTTTCCGCGCTTGCCACCCCGAATCTCGACGAGGCGCGCTTTATTTTAAGCTGCGGCGAAATAGACGCCTCGAACATCGGCGAGCGCGCCGAGGCTCTCTCTAAAAGGCTCGGGACGAGCGTCCTTTTTAGGGGCGGGCATTTGAAGGGCGGGGTTTTGACGG
>JAGBOM010000216.1 GCA_017633865.1 Opitutales bacterium | reverse complement strand
GATGATATCCTCCCGCATCGCAAAGTCTTTGGAGGCGGCTCGCAGGCAGCTTGGCGGCGAGCTTTCAAAGCGCGGAAATAAAATGTGCGACACTCTCGTGGAGGCTCTCGCCCGCACCGAGGCCTACATAGATTTTTCCGACGAGGATCTTCCCCCGCAGTCTTTGGATTTTTCAAAAAGCCTTCTCGAAAAATTTTGCGCCGAGGCAGAGCGCCTCGCCTCCACAAGCCGGTACGGGGCCGTGCTGAGGGACGGCTTTAACGTCTCGATAATAGGCGAGCCCAACGCGGGCAAATCTTCGCTTTTAAACGGGCTTTTGGGCAGGCGCAGAGCCATTGTAAGCGACGTGGCCGGCACCACGCGCGACTTTATCGCCGAGCGGATAGAGCTCGACGGCTGGATTGTAAACCTGACCGACACCGCGGGCATCAGAAACTCCTCCGACGACATCGAGCGCGAGGGCATTTCAAGCGCCCTAAGCCTCGCCAAGGACGCCGATTTGAAGCTGCTTGTAGTGGACGTTTCGCGCCCGAATCCCGAAATATTCGACCTCGCAAAAGACTGTCTCGACTCCAAAAACACGATTTTGGTTTTAAACAAAATCGACTTGCCTCGCTGCAAGGGCTTGCCGCTGCCGCGGGGCTTTAAAACTGTAGAAATTTCGTGCCTTAAAGAAACGGGGCTGGAAGACTTAAAGCGGGTCGTCTCCGAATTTATCCGCGAAAACTCCATAAACTCGTCTTTCGACGACATTTTAGTGAGCGCAAGGCACATGGAGCTTGTCGATTCCGCCATTCGCGCGGCCCGCGAGGCCGCGGAAAAAATCTCCCGCGCGCAGCCCATGGAATTGATCGCAAGCGATATTCGCGCCGCGCTCGACAGCGTCGGCGAAATTGTCGGGCGCCTTGACAGGGAGGAGGTTTTGGACAAAATATTCTCGACTTTTTGTGTCGGGAAATAGTATAAAATTTTCGTATGTGGTATTACACGGACAAATCCGGCGCTAAATTCGGCCCCGTCGCCGACGCCGCCTTAAAGCGTCTTTACGAATCCGGCAAGATTGACGGTTCGAGCCTTGTCTCCCGAGGCCTCGGCTCCGCTTGGGCGCCCCTCGGCGAAACTCCGGAGTTCGCCAAAATAAAGGGCCGCAGAATCTATAAAAGGCTTACCGCGTACACCCGCAAAACGCGCGTATTCAGGGCTTTGCTTCTTGCGTTCGCTCTCGCGAACTTGGCCTACATCTTCGCGGGCTGGAAGCGCTTGGGCATTATCGAAAGCATCTTAAATTCCGGCGGCGAGCCAGGCGAATTTATGAGGCTCTACGCCGCCGAATACGTAAAGGTCATAAAGTTCTATTCGCTTTTGGTTTTTGCGATGATGCTTTTTTTGTTCAGGGCGATGTTTAACTGGATGAATTTTTCGCTCTACAACGCGAAGCTTTTGGACAAGAACTTCAGGCTGAATCCGCTTTTTTATTCGCTGTCTTTCTTCATACCCGTCGCGAACTTTTTTTTGCCGTACTACGCGGTTTGGAGCGTGTTTAGGGTGTCGAAGCAGTGCGTAAACCGCAGAATGAACATTTTTGACGCAAACTACATATTGCTCTTTTGGTTCTTCAACGTCTTTGCGATAGTCGTTAACGCCGTCTATTTTGTTTTGTATTACGGCAAGGTCGAAGTGGACGCCGTCGAGAGCTTTATATGGTTCAACGGCTTCCGCGCGGCGACGGTTGCGGCGGTGTGCTTTTTGTGGTTTATAATCGCCACAAAAATCTACAATATCCAAAAGCGCGCGCTCGGCCGCTTTGAGTAGCTAATTGTTTTTCGCGAAATCCAAATCGACGAAAACGGGGGCGTGGTCGCTGGCGCTTTTTATGACGGGCAAAACCTCGGCGCAATATTCTAAGCCGGCGGGGAAATTTGCCGCCATGAAGAAGTCGAACTGCCTGCTTTCGTTTTTCTTGGCCCAGAAATAGGAGTAGGGCTTGCCGTTTTTGCCGCGCTGGGGCAGGACTTTTAATTTCGATTTTTCGAGAGTTTTTATTGAGGGGCAGCCGGGCTCGTCGTTAAAGTCCCCTCCGATAATTATGGCGGAGCCGTCCGCTATTTTGCCCCTTAGAAAATTCGAGATAACTCGGCATTCGGCGACCCTGAAATCCGAGAAGTCGGGGTCTCTTTTCTTCGCGCCGTAGCGGCTTTTTAAATGCAGAACGCCGAATCTCCACCGAGCGCCGCCGCCGCCGAATTCGGCAAGCAGCACGCCGCGCGGCGAGCGGGCCTTCGCCCCGAAATAGTCGAACGGCTCCCTGCCCGCCGCGACCGCTTTTTTAAACGGGATTTTTGAAAGGATAGCCGTTTGCGGATAGTCGGGGGACTCGTCCGAAACCGCCATGTACGGGTAGTTCAGCCCGCCGCTTGAAAGCAGCCCCGCGAACTCGAGCAGGTTTGGCTTGCCGCCGATTTCGACCGCGCCCAAGACGTCGGGGTTGATTTTTTTAAGAGTCTCCAAAATTTCGAGCTTTTCGCTTTCGGGCTTGGGGGCTTTTCGGTTTTCGCCGTCCTTAACCCTGTATGTGTCCAAATACGAGCGCAGGTTCCATACGCAGACCCTGATTTTGCCTTCGTCGCGCAGGGGAGTCGGTATCGAAACCGAGCTTTTAACGACCGCTCCCTTTGCCCCGCCTGAAAATTCGCTGAAAATTTCGGGCTTGAAAATCGCCAGCAAAACGAGGATTGCCAGCGTCCACAAAACAGAGATTTCGCGCTTTTTAGACCTTCTTCTCGCCATGGGTTTTAGGGCTGGTAGGGGGATTTTTCGCGGCTAAAGAGGGCGATTTTTTCGACGTACTTTGCGAGGATGTCGAATTCGAGGTTCACAAATTTGCCCGCGCTTGCGTTTTTAAGGTTTGTAACCTCGAGCGTGTGCGGGATTAGCCACACAGCGAGAGAGTCGGGCAGGGCTTCGGCGATTGTAAGGGATATGCCGTCTATCGCAATCGAGCCTTTATAGACGCAATATTTTAAAAATTCCCCCGGCACAGCTACCCTTAAATAAAAGTTCTTGCCGCGCTTTTCAAAATCCAAAATCTTCGACCTGACGTCCACATGCCCCGAAACGAAGTGCCCCCCGAGCCTTGCGCCCGCCTGCAGGGGGCGCTCGAGGTTTACGAGGGCGCCGCGGCCGAGGCCCTCAAAGCGTGTGAGCCTGAGCGTCTCCTCCAAAAGCTCGAAGCTCAGGAGGTTGTCGCTTTTCCCCACAACCGTAAGGCAGCAGCCGTTGTTGGCGAGGGAATCCCCTATGCTTAGGCCGTCCGAAATAAATTCGGGCGCGCGCACTTTCATAAGCCACGCCTTGTCCATATTTTCAAGCGACTCCACAACGCCGACCGACTCAACTATTCCCGTAAACATAATATATAGATGATTTTTTATTTGCCCGTTTATATATCCGGCAAAAAAAATCGTCAAGTTTTACCCGTTTTTTCGGAGGATTTTTAAGGCTTGAAAAAAGCGGGGAGGTTTTGTTAATTAAAAAACCATGCGGGTAAATCCGGACAGCAGAGATTTCTTTTTGTTTGAAATTTTAACGTGCGCGGCGATATTCGCCGTTATGGCGGCGCTTGTCGCGCCGTACTCTGTGCTCGTCAGAAATTCCGCCCGCTCGGGCGCGATTTCAGCCCAAGTCAAAAAGGCTGCCACAAGCGCGAAGGTTTATATGCGGGATGTCGGGCTTTACCGCGTCCGCTACAGCACCCTTATAGAGCGCAAGGTGTGCCGCGAGCCGATTTCATACTGGGGCGAAAAGTACGACGGCGTTGTTTTTGACCGCGAGGGCGGCGTGGTGCAAATAAAGACGGCAAACGGCAAAACCGTCTCCGTAAAATATTAGGGCGGGCTTGGCGGAAAATTTTTCCCGCGCAACTTTTTCGCAAATTTTCCCAGCGGCCTTTCCCGAGGATTTTTTTAGGGCAGGCGTTAAAGCCCGATTTTAAAAACCTTCGAGTTTCTTTTTGACTGGCGGTATTTTTCGAGCCTCGCCTGCGGGAGCGTTTCGGGCGGGACTTCGTCGAATTCGCAGACGTCCTTAAAGAAGGGCGCGCTTTTTGTGGAGAGTGCGAAAAGCGTTTTGAACCCGCGCTCCTTCGCGATTTTTTTGACGTACTCGACCATGGTCGTGCCCACGCTGTTGCCCTGGTAGAACGGCTGAACGTGCAAAGACGCGAGCTCCGCGCAGCCTTCGCCCAAGTCCAAAAGGCTTACGAAGGCTATTATGCTGCCGTCCATTTCGTACACAAAGTATGTCGAAATTTTTTGGGAAATCTCCTCGAGGGTTCTTTTTACGAGGTTTTGCTCTTTTGTGGAGTTTTGCGAAAGGTTGTAGATTGTGTTGGCGTCGGAATCCTCCGCCTTGCGGATTTTTTGGTATTCGTCGGCGTATATCATTGTGCCGGAGCCCACCTTTTCAAAAACCTCGTTTAATAGCGAGGCGAACTCCCTGCCGTCGAGAATGTGCGCGCGCGGCGTGCGACCCGAGGAAAGAGCCTTGACGGCGTATTTTACCTTGTCGAAAACCCTCGCGTCGATTTTCTCCCTGCGGCTTTCCAAAACCTCGGCGGCTTTGTTCAGCGGGATTGACACCGCCGTTTCGCCGCCGACGGCGAGCCCCTTTGTTTCCGTCATGTAGATGAGCTTCGAGGCCGACAAGGCCGTGGATATTTCGGCTGCGAGCATGTCGGAATTGAGCCTGAAAAGCCTGCCCTTGCGGTTTACGGCGATGGGCGAGATTACGGGGATGATGTCGAGGCGCAAAAGATTGTCGAGAGTGTCGGCGTCTATTTTGTCTATCCTGCCCGCGTTTAGGTAGTCCACTCCCGAAACGATGCCGACCTCCGTAGCCCTTACGGCGTTTGTGGAGGCGCAGCGCATATCCAAAACCGCGAAGGCCTCCTGTATTTTCTGGAGGGCCTTTGCGGAGGCGGTGCGGGCGAGGTCGAGAGTTTTGTCGTCAACCGGGGCGTTGCCGTAGGCGTCCGAAATTTCTACGCCGCAGGACTTCGCCAAATCCTTCATCTGCCTGCCTATGCCGTGGACAATCACAACGCGTATGCCGAGGCTTTTTAAAACCGCGATGTCGGTGGCCAAATTTGAAAAGTTTTCGCACTCGATTACGCTGCCGTCAATCGAGACTACAAAAATTTGGCCGCGGTAAAGCGGGACGTATTCGAGGATAGACCTCAAATCCGAAGCCTTTAGTTTGCGCGTTGTGGAGTGTACGGGCATTGTTTTTAGGCGCGGCTGATGTAGGCGTTGTCCTCGGTTCTGATTCTGAGCTTGTCGCCGGTTTTGATGAAGAGCGGAACTTGGACTACCACGCCGTTTACGAGCGTAACGGGCTTGGTGGGCGCCGACGAGGTGTCGCCGCGCAGGCCCTCGCGGGCCTCCTTGACCTCGATTACGATGTTGGCGGGAAGCTCGAGCGAGACGGGCTCGTCGTTCACGAACAAAATCGCGTATTCGTGGCCTTCGACAAGCCATTTTTTGTCGTCTGATAAAATGTTTTCGGGCAGGGAGTAGTCCTCGAAGGTTTCGGGGTGTATGAAGTGGTAGACGTCGCCGTCCACATAGGAGAATTCGAGGGTTTTCTGCGTGGTATGGCAGAACTCGACGTTTTCCGTGGTGCGGAATTTTACGGTTGTGGACGAGCCGTTTTTGAGGTTGCGCAGCGTCGTCTGCACGAAGCCCGCGCCTCTGCCCTGGGTGCTGTGGAGCATGCTCAAAACCGCGTGCGGAACGCCGTTATAAATTATTACGTTGCTTTTTCTGATGTCGGTAGGTTTAGCCATCTGGTTTTTTGGATTCGATTTTTATATTGTAAGTTGTTTTCAATTTAGCGCGCCGCGCGTTCGGGTCAACAAAATTCAGGGCGTTTCGCCCCTCACGAACTTGCGCGGCTATTTTTTAAGCTCCAAGATTTGCCCGTCTTTCAAAAGCTTTTGCGAAAGCTTTTCGTAGTCTATATCCTGCACGGGCAGCCTCGAGTTTATGGCGAGGGCGGCGGCAGTCGCGGCGGAGTGGCCCAGAATCATAAAGACGGGCTCCATTCTTATCGAGCCGTACGCGATGTGGCTTGCGGAGCAGGCGTTTGTGACGAGCAGGTTTTCGCACTCGCTTTTTTTCGGGGTTATGGAGCCGTAGGCGATTTTGTAGGGCGGGCAGTGCACGCCGATGTCGCCCTCGTTTTGCACGAAGCCGTCCGCCTTTATGTAGCGCTGGACATTGTGGCTGTCGAGCGTGTAGGAGCCCATGCCGACGGATTTCGGCGTGTCGCGCTTGCCGAAGCAGTCGAACTGCGTCATGACGTACTCGCCTACGAGCCTGCGCGCCTCGCGGATATAGAGGTTGAAGGGCCAGTTTTCGGTGTCGGTAAATTCGTCTTTGGCAAGCCCGAATCTTGAGACGTCGCGGCGGAGGCCTTCGGGCACGCGCGGGTCGTTCGCGAGGAAGTAGAGCAGGCCCATTTGGTAGTCTTTATGGGCTTTTACGATTTCATCGCGGCGCTTGTAGGAGGCCTCGGGGTAGTCGTAGTTGCCGCCTAAAAAGTCTGTGCTGAAGGCCCCCTGGTTGTTGGTGTCGGTCTTGCCGTTTAGGATTCTGTCGGGCTTTAGGACTTGGTGGATTTTTTGTATGTTCTCCGCGAGAATGTAGCGCAGCAAAAGCTCGTAGTCTTCGGGGTTGTAGTTGTCGGGCTTGGGGAAGGGCGCTTTGTTTTGCGCGACGTCCGTTAGGCACATTCTAAAGCAGTAGGCCTGCACCTTTTTGTCGCCCTCGAATTTTTTGCCCGGGTCGCCCGCGAATACGTGCTTTAATACGCCGCTTTTTGGGTCGTTCTCGATTTTGTAGGGCGAGACGGGCTTTTTGAAGTGGTGGCCGTGGTGGAGAACTCCAAGCTGGTTTCCGTTCCAGTTTTCGCCGTAGGTTTCCTTGGATTCGCGGCCCACGGTGTAGGAGCAGCCGGCGGCGGCCATCAAATCGCCCTCGAAGGTCGCGTCGATAAACACTTTGGCCTTTACGACGTCGCCGTTTAGGAGTCTTATCGACTGGATTTTCGCGCCGCTTTTTTTAACGCCCTTTGCGCCGCGGTCAAGAAGCGCGTTTTTAATTACGGGGACTTTTTCCTCCTTCAGCCAGTCTTCAAATATCTTTTCCGCTACTGACGGCTCGAAGAGCCACATGAGCCGGCGCTCGTCGTCGATGGCCTTTGTGCCCTGTCCGCCGCCCCGGAATTTTTCGCGCGTAAAGCCGAATTTCCATGCTTCGGGCTTTTGGTATTCGAGCCATACGCGGTGGTAGAACTCCTTGCCGAGCCCGCCTATTGTGGCGGTTTTCCCGGAGTCTGTAAAGCCGAGCCCCGCGCTTGACATCGCGCCCAAATGGGCTTCGGGGGCGATTAAAATCGCGCTTTTGCCCTCGCGCGCCGCCTGCACGGCGGCCGTCACGCCCGCTGAGGTTCCGCCGTAGATTGCGATGTCTTTAACGTATGTTTTCGCGAACCCCTGCCATAGGGCAAGGCACATCATAAATGCGAAGGCGGCTGATTTTTTTAGAGTATTCATAATTTATTTCCTTTCGGCCAAGAACGGGGCGAGCGGCAAGTCGGCGCTGTTGAAGACGCACGCTTCGGGCGCGGCCCAGGCCTTCCAAAGGTAGCGGACTTTTTCAATGTCGCCGCCTTTTGATTTCAGCATTATGGTGTATGAAAATTTGCGCCCGTGCCCCACCCGCCGCAGGTTTGCGCTTTCGGGGGCGCCCCACTGCCCGTTTGCGAAAACCTCGAAGCCGCGGGGCTCGCCCTTGATTTTTATATCGCCGCCCGAAAGGGTTATGAACGCCCTGTCGCGCGAGAATTTTACGGCGGCAACCTTCGGGAAGTCCGGCAAATCTTTTTTATTGTAGGTTTTTAAAAGGGCGGAGCCCGCGAGGCGGCCGCCGACAGTCAGCTTGTCGGTCGGGTGCACGTCTTTTTCCTCGCCGAGGTCTATTGCAACAATCATTTCTACGTTCTTCATTTTTTTTGCGGCGTTTTCCTGCTCGGCGCGGATTTCCACCCAGGGGTCTCTCGCAATCGAGGGCAGCTGCACGAAATAGAAGGGCAGGCTCGGATTTTTAAAATACTTGCGCCAGCTTTTTACGAGGCGCTCAAACTTTTGCCCGAACTGGTCTAAATCCCCCTTCGCGTCGGATTCGCCCTGATACCAAATTACGCCTTTTGCCGTGAAGGGCGCAAGCGGCGCGATTTTCGCGTTGTAATAGACGAAGGGCATAAGCATTTGCTCGCCCTTTGCGTAGGGGGGCTTTGAGGGCTTTTTGAGGGCTTTGGGGTTTTCCGAGGCGGCGGCTTCGGCCTTGTATTTTGCGAGGCTTTCCTCGTAGTTTTTGAGGGCTGCAGAGTAGTCGTAGCCCTCGTTTTCGCGGTCGAATTTTTTTAGGTCTTTTTCGAAAGAGTCTATGCCCTCGAGGTCTTCGCGCGCGAGCCAGCCCGCCATTTTGGAGCCGCTTCTGGGCGTTTCTATAATGCCCACGGGCGTGTCGAGATTTTGGGCGAGGGCTTTCGCGAAGAAGTAGGCTACGGCGCTGAAATTTTCGGGATTTTTCCCCTTGCAGGTTTTCCAGCTTGCGCCCGAGGGGGAGTCTTTTTGGACGCTTACCGCGTAGGCGGGGTCGGACTGCGTGAAAAATCTTACGTCGGGAATTTCGGTTGTTTCGAGCTCGCCTTTCTTAAAATGGATTTCCTGGTTTAGCTTAAACTGCATGTTGCTTTGCCCGCCCGCAATCCAGACTTCGCCAACGAGCGCGTTTTTGAGCGTTCTTGAAAGCTTTGAGTTCTCGTAAAATTCGACGGTTAATGGCGTTTTGTCGGCTTTCAGGGCGGGGAAAACCATAAACCATTTTCCGTCCGAGCCGGCCTTGGCTGTCTGCCTTTTGCCCGCTATTACGGCCTCTATTTGCGCGTTTGGCTCGGACTC